>JAUVKN010000103.1 GCA_030596245.1 Bacteroidia bacterium
GAACCGTGGACTGTTTTCTAATGAGGCTGGACAAGGATCTGCTCCCATTGCACACAGTGCGGCCAGGGCCCAGGAACCAGTCTCTGAAGGTATGGTGGCCATCCTGGAGCCGTTTATCGATACAATTATCATCTGTACCATTACCGGATTGGTGTTGCTTTCATCGGGGGTATGGAATGAGAAAATAGAAAACCGGTTCGAACAGGCCGACCTGATGATCCTGGATGGAACTTATTCGGAATCGGATGATGCAGACCGGGCACTCATGAGTCGTGCATTCATCAAAGATACTACCCTGGCGAATTTCACTGGCACACTTCAGATTAGTGATGGCCATGTTGTATCGGATGGCGTTACCATCATCCATGCTGAATCTTTTGCCGAAGGTGTACAAATTACCCAGGGAGATAAAAAATATACAGGCCCGATCCCGGTGAAGAATGGAGTGGTTCAGTTCAGTGAATTCGATACTGAGATGGGAGAGATTCATTTTTCCGGACGATCGCTGATCCACAGTGCGGCTCTGACCACCGAGGCATTTAAACGAAGCATCATGGGGGACTGGGGACAGTACATAGTCTCCATTGGACTCCTTTTGTTTGCGTTCTCCACGGCCATTTCCTGGTCCTATTATGGCGGGAGGGCAGTGACCTACCTTTTCGGGACAAAGTATGTGATTTTCTACCGGCTCATCTATGTGGTGGGATTTTTCATAGCTTCGTTTGCCGATACAACCATTGTTTGGAACATTTCTTATATAACCATAGCGATTATGACCATTCCTAACCTGTTTGGCCTGCTGGTATTGAGAAAAGACATCAAAGGGACCATCGGGAAATACTGGAAAGATTTCAGAAAGGAGTGGCCGGATGAAAATATTCCCATAAAGGGCTAAGCTCCTTTCCGCTAACTAATCTCTGGCTTCGAGCAGGGCAATGTTCTCCACATGATGGGTATGGGGGAACATATCCACCGGTTGTATTTTTTTCACTTCGTAAGAGTGTCCCAGCAGCTCTACATCCCTGGCCTGGGTAGCAGGGTTGCATGACACATAGACAATGCGTCTGGGAGCAATCTTCAGGATCTGGTCCACTACCCTGGTATGCATTCCGGCCCTGGGCGGATCGGTGATGATCACCTCAGGTTTTCCATGCTCATTGATAAACGAATCGGTGAATATATCTTTCATATCCCCTGCGAAGAACCGGGTATTCCCGATTTTATTGATCTCCGAGTTGATTTTAGCATCTTCGATGGATTCGGGGACCGATTCAATTCCGACTATTTTGCCGGCCCGGGATGCCATGAAATTGGCTATGGTACCTGTCCCCGTATAGAGGTCATACACGGTTTCATCACCTTTCAGGTCTGCAAATTCCCTGGTCTTCTGATATAGATTCAGGGCCTGGTATGAATTGGTCTGGAAGAATGATTTAGGACCGATTTTAAAGGTGAGGTCTTCCAGTTTCTCGAAGATATGATCCCTTCCTGCATAGGTGATGATCTCCTGGTCGAAGAGGGTTTCATTCTTTTTTGGATTGATTGTATACATGAGGCTGGTGAGGTCCGGGAAAGTCTTCCTCACAGATTCAAGTAGTTCGTAAACCACCGGCTCATCAAATTGCACTGACAGGATCACCATCACCTCTCCAAGGGTGGTGTTCCGAATGATCAGATTTCGCAGCAATCCCTCGTTGGTACGGTGATCATAGAATGAAAGCTTCTTCTCAAGGGCCTGTTCCCTAAGATGGTTGCGGAGCTGGTTTGTTGGCTCAGCCTGCAAATGGCAGGTTTGTAAATCCACCACCTTATCGAACCTGCCCGGCACATGCAGTCCAACAGCATTGGTGTGTTCCAGTTGGGTATCGGATCCCGTTTCATGATCAAGCAGCCAACGGTGGTTTGAAAAGGTGTATTCCAGCTTGTTCCTGTAATGGGTAGTCGGATCCGAAGGCAGGATGGGTAGTGCCTCCGGAATTTCAATTCCTGCAATGTGACGGAATGCATCTTCGACCTGTTGCTGTTTATAGAACAACTGCCTTGCGTATGGGAGGTGTTGCCATTTGCAGCCCCCACAGACGCCAAAATGGTCACAAAAAGGCTCTGTACGCTGGTTCGAGTAGCTGTGGTACTTCACCACCCGGGCCTCCATGTATCGGCCCTTTTTTCTGAAAACCTGGAGGTCGGCCACATCACCGGGAACTGCTCCTTTAACGAAAACCACTACATTATCTACCCTGGCTATGGATTTACCCTCTGCACCAATATTTTCGATGGTCACCTCCTCCAGGAGGGGTAATTTCTTTTTCCTTCCCACAACTTTTTTTTTGCTGTGCAAAAGTATTACTACTTGAGCACTTCTGCAATGATCTCTTCCACATCTTTTGCTGTCACAATAATCGTTTCAATTGAAATGCCTAATTTTGGGCCATCGTTTTGAACCGTTTGAAGTGGAGTGAATAGATGATTTCAATAGATAGTGTAACCATAAGATTTGGGGCTTTTGTCCTGTTTGACCAGATCACTTTTCAGGTGAATCCGGGAGACAGGATCGGACTGGTTGGACGCAATGGTGCAGGAAAGACTACCATTCTGGACCTGATTTCCGGCAAGCAGGATCCCGATGAGGGAAAAGTAGTCAAGAGCGCTGAGAAAACGGTGGGATATTTGCCCCAGCAAATGAAGCACCGGAAAGGAAAAACACTTTACCGTGAGACCCTGAATGCCTTTTCACACGTCATTGCCTTGAAGAAAAGGATCGATACCATCACCCAGGAACTTGGTGAGCGATCTGATTACGATTCGGCTGCCTACCTTTCCCTGATCCAGGAACTTTCCAATTCCAATGAGCAGTTCGAGTTGGAAGGGGGACATACCATCCATGCGGATGTGGAACAGACTTTGATTGGACTTGGCTTTGAAAAGAAAGACATGGATCGGCCGGTTCACGAGTTTAGTGGTGGTTGGCGAATGCGGGTAGAATTGGCTAAGATCTTATTGCGTCATCCCGATTATATTCTACTGGATGAACCCACCAATCATCTCGATATAGAATCGATCCAATGGCTTGAGGGATTCCTGGGAAATTATCCGGGCGGGATCCTGATCATCTCCCATGACAGGGTCTTTTTAGATAAGGTGACCAACAGGACTGTTGAGCTTTCTCTGGGTAAACTATATGACTACAGGGTCCCTTATTCAAAATATGTGGAGTTGAAACAGGAGCGGATTACTGTCCAGCATGCGTCGTATGAAAATCAACAGAAATTGATCCAGGAGACGGAGCAATTTATCAACAGGTTCAGGTACAAGGCCACTAAGGCAGTTCAGGTGCAATCTCGAATAAAACAGCTGAACAAGCTGGACCGAATCGAGGTGGAGAAGGAGGATGATCTGGTGATGAACCTGAGATTTCCACCCTCCAGGAGATCGGGTACCATTGTAGTTGAGGCGACTGAGCTTGGGAAAAGTTTTGGAGACCACCAGGTGCTGGATGGGGTGGACCTTACGATAGAAAGAGGCGAAAAGGTGGCATTTGTGGGCCGTAATGGTGAGGGAAAAACCACCCTTTCGAGAATCCTCGTGGGTGAACTGGATTTTGTGGGTAAGCTAAAAATGGGTCATAACGTGGAGCTTGGTTACTTTGCCCAAAACCAGGATGAGATTATGGATGGTAACCTTACGGTGCTGGAGACAATCGATCGTGTAGCGGTGGGAGATATACGGTCGCGTATCCGGGATATCCTGGGGGCCTTTCTTTTCAGTGGCGAAGATGTGGATAAAAAAGTGAAGGTGCTGTCGGGAGGGGAGCGGTCCCGGCTTGCTATGGCCAGAATGTTGCTGCAACCCTTTAATCTGTTGATCCTGGATGAGCCTACCAATCATCTGGACATGCGTTCCAAAGATATCCTGAAAAATGCCTTGCTCTCCTTTGATGGTACACTTATTGTGGTTTCCCATGACAGGGAGTTCCTTGACGGATTGGTGGATAAGGTGTTTGAGTTCAGGCACCAGAAGGTTAGGGAGCACCTTGGAGGCATCTTTGAGTTTCTGCAGCGCAGGAAACTTTCCACCCTGCAGGAGATAGAAAGAAAGGGTACATCTGCCGGATCAGAAGTGCAGAAGCAGGTAGTTAAAAAGCCTGTAACAAAGGGTGAAACTGTGGCCGAACCAGTTGTAAAGGAGATGGATACACCCTCCAATAAGGTTCGGTACGAGGAGAAAAAAGCCCTTGAGAAGAAGATGCGAAAGGTTGCCAATCGTGTCAAATCACTGGAGCACGAAATTGAACAAATCGAAGAGGAGCTTTCGAAAATGGATGAGAAGCTGATGAACCCCAACAATATTACCGGTATGCAGGTGTACGAGGATTATGAGCAACTAAAAGTAAGATACGATGAGACTCTGTCATCCTGGGAAAAACAGATACTCCTGCTGGAAAAGGTATCGGGAAAAAGAAAATAGTTAATTTTAGGAGCATGGGAAGACGCAGTTTGCAGATCGTATTAGGCTCAATGTTGATCCTCTTCATGGGAGGATGTGCTACCACTGAAACTACAACCAAAGAGGAATCTACAGGATACCTTGCTTCGGTATACAATCCAAGCCGGCTGTCACTTCATCCGGACTATTCCATTTACCATGAAAGTAGCGGTTACTCTGTGCTCTATATCAGGGCATACCCTGCTGAACTGAAGTTCAGCCAGACCAATGAAGAGTCTGAATACAGGGCTTTGTTATCCATCAAGTACCAGTTGATTCCTTTGGATGAACAGGACCTTAATGGTGCAATAGTGGATTCAGCATCTGTGGTCTATAAGCTTAAAGCCCAGGATGAGAAGCGTCCGGCATTTTTCGCCACACTTTCCATTCCGGTAAAAGAGGGGATGCGATACCTGCTCCGTCTCCAGGCTACGGATCTCAACCGGGGAAGCACGGGCCTTGAATATCTTTATGTTGACAAAACAAATCCTTATGGTGCTCAAAACTTCAAAGTGGTTTCCATGTTTTCAGGGTATCCTAAATTCATGCGGTTTTTTCTCTCTGGTGAGGAATTTAATGTACGTTACAGGGATCCATCGGTAGACTCCATTGTAGTTGAATATTTCAAACTTGAGAGTGAGTTGCCACGTCCTCCTATTACAGCCAGTACCGATTATACCCTGAACTATACTCCCGATACCACTTTTATATTTCCACTTGTGGATACAGCGCACTACAATTTAAGAAGGGAAGGGATGTATTTTGTGCGTGTGGATCAGGATCAGGAAAGTGGACTTGCCCTGTTCAATTTTGGAGGTTCATTTCCAGAGGTAAAAGCCCCAATTGAACTGATGGAACCTTTGTTTTACCTGGCCACTCTGGCCGAGTACAGAGATTTGAGAATGGAATCCAATCACAAATTGGGTGTGGATAATTTCTGGTTGAAAATTGGAAATAGTGTGGAGAAATCCAGGGAACTGATCCGCATTTATTACAACCGGGTGGTATACTCAAATCTCTATTTCACTTCCAACAAGGAGGGTTGGAAAACAGATCAGGGAATGATTTTCATCCTGTTTGGCCCACCTAGCAGAATACAAATGACCGGTAATGGGGAACGGTGGTACTACTTTGCCCGTCGAAAAAGCAAAGCTGTGGAGTTTCGATTCGACCGGCAGCCTGACATTTTCTCTCACCAACATATGGTCTGGATACAAACCACCGAGTCGCGGATGTACTGGAATGAGGCAGTACGCTCCTGGAGAAATGGAAAGGTCTATTCAATGGGATCCTGATGGCTAAAAATGACAGATTCATATTCGGCATACATGCAGTTAATGAAGCTGTTAATGCAGGCAGGGATCTGGATAAGGTTCTGGTAAGGCGAGGTGTGGGTTCAGACCAGTTAAAAAAACTGATGGGTGAGTTGAGCAGGCGGGATATTCCGGTTCAGCAGGTTCCCGTTGAAAAACTGAACCGACTTACAGGAAAAAATCATCAGGGTGTAATTGCCTGGCTTTCAGAGATTAGTTACGGTGATATTGCCACGATTCTTCCTTCTGTTTATGAGGCAGGAGAGGATCCGCTAATCCTTTTACTGGACGGAGTGTCGGATGTGCGAAATTTTGGTGCTATTGCGAGAAGTGCTGAATGTGCGGGAGTTCATGCCATTGTTATCCCTTCCTCGGGGAGTGCAGCCATCAATGCGGATGCCATCAAGACTTCTTCAGGTGCCCTCCACAGGATCCCGGTCTGTCGACACAAGGACCTGACCAAGGTGGTCAGGTTTCTGCGGGAGAGCGGACTCAGGTTATTCGCAGCTACCGAAAAGGCGGAAGACTCATTGTTTACCTCAGATATGTCCGGACCGGCTGGTATCATTGTGGGTTCGGAGGAACGCGGTATTTCGTCTGCGTTGTTAAAGGATGCTGATCACTGGGTTTCCATCCCTATGATGGGCACCATCGCTTCTCTAAATGTGTCGGTGGCAGCAGGGATAATGTTGTTTGAAGCTGTCCGTCAGCGCAATCATTAATTTTATTCAAGCGGTAACTGCCTGTTAAAACTCTCCTCCAGGGAAATAAAAGTCTCCGTTCGGGAAACACCTGGTATGGCTTGTACCTTATCAACCAGTACATGTTTGAGGTCTTCATTGTCCCTGGTATATATCTTGATAAAGATGGAATATCCTCCTGTAATATAATGACACTGAGTGATCTCAGGGATCTTTTTCAACTGGGTTACCACATCGGGATAGAGGTGTGCACTGTCCAGGAAAATACCCACATAGGCACAGGTGGGGAATCCTATTCTCTTGGGACTGATGATAAATTCCGAACCGGTGATCACTCCCATTTTCGTCAGGCGCTGAATGCGCTGGTGAATCGCTGCTCCTGACACCTTGCATTCCCTTGCAACTTCAAGGTAGGGGATGCGTGCATTCCGTGTGATCAGCGAGAGTATTTTACGATCCAACTCGTCAATTTGATGAGAATCTTCCATATTTCAGCCTTTACTTGAATATTTTCATTGGTTCGACTAAAGTAGTTACAATTTGAAAGAACATCACGATGATTGATGTGATTTTAAACATATATGTTCACAAGTGCTTTCATATTAATATACCTGAAGCATATGTCATAACGCTACTTAAATCCTTTACTTCGTAAAGTATTGTAGGTAGCTATTATTTCATATGCTTCAGGTAATCAGAAGGCTCCTGATCAAGAATGTGCCAGTTTTTGAAAGTCATCGCCGGTTGGATTCTGGAATACACGAAGTCCGAACTCCGGCATAATGGCCAGAATGTGGTCAAAAATATCGGCCTGGATCGCCTCGTAGTTGGCCCACGCCTGGTCGTTGCTGAATACATATATTTCCACGGGGAGACCTTTATCGGTAGGTTGAAGATGCCTTACAAGGAAAGTCATCTCCTGGTGGATTTTGGGGTGGGCGTGCAGGTAGTTCTCCAGGTATTTTCGAAAAGTACCCAGGTTGGTCATTTTCCTCCCATTGGTCACTTCCGATACATCCAGCTTCAGGGATTTGTTATAATCCTCAATCTCCTGCTTCTTTTCAGTGATGTAGTCCCGGAGCAGATAAAACTTTCTGAGCTTCTCAATCTGATCCTTATCCAGAAAACCAACGCTGTTCATATCAATGTTGAGGGAGCGTTTGATCCTTCTGCCTCCCGATTCCTCCATTCCTTTCCAGTTGTTGAAGGATTCAGAAACCAGGGCATAGGTGGGAATGGTGGCGATGGTTTTGTCCCAGTTCTGAACTTTTACGGTATTAAGACTGATATCGATCACATCTCCATCTGCATTGTATTTGGGCATGGAGATCCAATCGCCCACATTGACCATTTTATTGGCGGAGAGTTGGATGGAGGCGACAAATCCCAGGATGGTGTCTTTGAAAACCAGCATGAGGACTGCGGCCATGGCACCCAGGCCCCCCATAAGGACTTTAGGCGCTTCACCGCTGAAGATCGAAATGATCAGAATAATGGCAACAAAATAAAAAACGATCTTTACCACCTGAACAAAACCTTTGATATTCCTGCCTTTAGAAACGGGGAGTGTCATGTATACCTGGTAGAGGGCATTGATGGTGGTATCAATCACCAGCAGAACCACCAGGACCATATAAGCCTGGACCAGATTCTCCAGAAAAGCAACCAGTCCGGGTGCATCAAATACATATTGAAGGGCATTGTGGACAATGATGGCGGGGGCCAGGTGGGCCAGCTTGTTGAACACCTTACGTTCAATAAATATATCATCCCACCGGTTTTTCGATTTGCGTGCAATTCGTGTGATGGTGGCGATGATGATCCGTTTGATGATGAAATCTGCCAGGATGGCAAGTCCTGCAGTCACCACGATAATGGTTGTATTTTCGATAAAAACCACCAGGCTCTCTGACAATTCGGCTCCTGACAGCAAATTCTGGTACCAATTAATCCATCTTTCAATCATTGGAGGATGTTTTGAGGTTACGGCGCTAAATTATAAATTTAATGCACCAAAGTTGCAGATATGAAACACCCTGTTTACATTTTGATGAGTTTATTCCTACTTTGCGCATTCCAGCCGGCTAGCGCCCAATCTTTCAACCAGTGGTTTGATGAGGGAGTGATGCGGCTTGACCTGATTTTTACCGGCACTGCAGAGGAGAGTTCCTATGCAATTTCAGGAGTTAAAAAAGAGCAGTTCTTCAGTGGATCCCGCACCAGCTTGATTGACCCCTTCGATTATGGCGACCATAAATTCCAGGTGAAGGATGCAGAGAGTGATACGCTTCTGTTCAGCCACACCTATTGTACCCTGTTCCGGGAGTGGCAAACCACATCGGAAGCCGAAACATTAACAAGGGCTTTCAACCATGTGATCAGGTTCCCCTGGCCTAAAGCAAGTGTAGTTGTTGAAATTTATGACAGGAACGAAGCAGGAGATTTTATATGCCACTGGTCCGAAACCCTCAATCCGGAATCCATATTCACTGATCCGGGAAACCACCTTGTTTTCGAGTCGTTGGATCTTGAGATAAATGGTGCACCGGAAGATAAAGTGGATCTCCTTTTTATTGCTGAAGGTTATGCGGCCAATGAGATGGATAAGTTTGTTGAAGATTCCAAACGATCTGTAGGGTATATATTTTCGGAAGAACCGTTTAAGAGCCATCGGAAAGCTTTTAATATCAGGGCGGTGAAATCGGTGAGCGAAGACTCGGGTACCGATATCCCGGGGCAGGGGATCTGGAAGAACACAGTTGTAAACTCCAATTTCTATACATTCGGGATTGAACGATACATGACCACCCTGGATTATAAATCGGTGTGTGATGTGGCATCCAACACCCATTACGACCAGATTTATATCCTCGTGAACACAGATAAGTACGGAGGGGGCGGAATGTATAATATGTATGCAATTTCGGCTGCCGATAATGAAGTTTCGCGGGCAGTAGTGATCCATGAATTCGGTCATTCATTTGGCGGACTGGCAGATGAGTACTTCAATTCTGCAGTAGCCTATAATGACTTCTTTAACCTTGAGGTGGAACCCTGGAACCCCAATCTTACCACCCTGCTGGATTTTGATTCCAAGTGGAAGGATATGGTTTCGGAAGAGACCCCGATACCTACTCCATCAGAAGATAAATACCAGGAAACGGTAGGTGTGTACGAAGGAGGAGGATATGTTTCAAAGGGTGTTTTCCGGCCCATGATTGATTGCCGGATGCATACCAATGATGCAGTATTCTGTCCCGTCTGTAGCAGGGCTCTGAAGCAGATGATCCGACATTACTCGGACCTCTAGAACCTTTCTTTTTTTATTGCGTATGCATATCGGAGGAATCACTTTATGTTTATATTTGTGGTTCAGCAAAATGCAACCCTCTTCCAGTGAAAAGGCTGTCGGATGAAGAAATACTTATCGGGCTCAGAAAACGGGACAATCGTGTTCTGCAATACATCTATAAGAATTCCTTCAATCCTATCAAACAGTTAATCCTTAGCAATACTGGATCGGAGAGTGATGCTGAGGATATTTTCCAGGAGGCTTTAATCATTATTTTCAAGAAAGTAAAAGAAGAACAGGATTTCGAACTTACTTCCGCCTTTTCTACCTATATCTATTCCATCGCACGCTTGCTATGGCTGAAAAATTTACGCAATATCAAGAAGATTGAGATCGACCCTCTGAACAGGGATCACGAGGAGAGGATTGAATTCGAACCTCCATCCCCGGTTCAGGACAAAGACCTCAGGATGGCTATCTATCAACGAACTCTTTTAAAAATTCCCGAGGATTGTCAGAAGATTCTTCGTCTGACAGCACAGGATATCACTTCGAAGGAGATTGCACGTCAACTGGGTTTTCGTAGTGAAGGTTACGTTCGTAAACGCCGCCATTTCTGTAAAGAATACCTGATAAACAAGATCAAGGAAGATCCTGATTATCAGGCAATGATAGAAGACTAATAACCGAATAAAATCTTCTTGAGAGTTTTCACCCTACTTCTTCAACACGGTTTTCAACACGGTTTCTTTATCAATCTTTTTTGTACAGAAGAACCAGTCTATGCATTCAACACCCGATTCCTTTCCTTTCATTCGGGTTTCGGCAGTGTTGCACGATCCGGCCGGGGGAACGATTACATCATCACCCGGACGCCAGTCAGCAGGTGTTGCAACATCAAATTCATCTGTTGTTTTAAGTGCAATAAGCACCCTGTAAAGTTCATCGAAATTCCTGCCCACACTGAGTGGATAGTATATGATGGTACGGATCACACCCTTGGGATCCACATAGAATACTGCCCTTACAGCTTTGGTGGTATCCTCGTTGGGCTGGATCATACCATACATTTTGGCCACATCCATTGTGATGTCCTCAATCAGTGGGAATTTTACCTCCACATTTTTCATGCCTTTATACTCAATCTTCTCCTTAATATTTCGTAACCACGCAATGTGGCTGTAGAGTCCGTCCACAGATAAACCAACCAATTTGCAGTTGGCATCCTCGAATTGCTGCTCCATGGTGGCGAAGGCCATAAACTCGGAGGTACACACAGGTGTAAAATCCGCAGGATGGCTGAACAAAATGGTCCAGCTACCTTTATAGTCCGATGGGTAATTGATCACTCCCTGGGTAGTTTTTGCTTTAAATTCAGGGGCTTGGTCGCCGATCCTCGGCATTGATACTACTTGATTTACTTCTTCCATTTTCATTGTGAGTTTAAATTTGACTATTTACTTTTTATAAAATTTCCATTTATCTGAAGAGTGATATCCTTGATTTCGAAGTTTGATATTCCCTTTCGTTTGAAATATTTTCTGAGCATCTCATCGAGTTCATCGTCAAAGTAATCTTCAATCTCTTCCGAATCCGCGCAATAGAGATGGTGGTGGATGTCTGCAAGGCCATCATAGCGCATGGCATCCTTATCTGTTTTTACCCTTTTAATAAGCCCGTTTTCCACCAATGCATCCAATACCTTGTAAACAGTACCTGTTGCTATTCCCGGGTGTGCTGTTCTGATATGGTCGAAAATGTTTTCGGCCGTTGGATGATTCCCCAGATCATACACAGCTTCCAGGATAGACAGCCGTTGGGGGGTAACTTTAAGACCTGCATCCTTAAGTTTTATGATAATCTGTTCGATTGCTAATTTCATATTGAATAAATCCTAAATAAGAAAATAACTTAT
>JAUVKN010000216.1 GCA_030596245.1 Bacteroidia bacterium
GATGAGCACACCCTTTTCAGACTGGCCTCGGTATCCAAAGGATTTGCCGGTGTGCTGGCCAGTATGCTCGAGCAGGATGGAGCTTTTTCACTGAACGACAAAGTGGTGGATCACTACCAGGGATTTATGCTCAAAGATTCTGTAAGTACGACAGGCCTCACCATCAGGAACCTTTTGAGTCATACTTCGGGTCTGGTTCCATATGCCTTTGATAACCTGGTGGAAGCTGATCAGGAGTTGCATGCCATTGTGGAACGTCTCCCTGAAGTAAATATTTCTGCTGTCCCAGGGGAGTTGTACGGCTATCAGAACGTCGTTTTCAGTATGCTGGATCCCATTACCCGGAGGGCAACAGGAGTACCTTACCAGGTTTTATTGCAGGAGAAGATCTTCACCCCTGTTGGGATGACTGATGCTTCAGCTGGTCCAGTCGATCTATCGAAGAACCCCAATATGGCTTTTCCTCACGTGAAGACAGGTGGCGGCTATGTTGCCGTAAATCCTCATGAAGGATACTACAATGTGATGCCGGCAGCAGGTATCAATGCCAGCATTGCAGATATGGGACAGTGGCTCCTGGCATTGTTGGGATATAAACCCACTCAATTACCCGAGTCAGTTCGTGATAAGCTTGCCTCCCCAATTATTTATACTCCTTTAAAATCCAGGTATACCAGGCATTGGAAACCATTCCGTGAAAGATACTATAGTCTTGGTTGGAGAGTTTATAAATACCAGGGCAGGGATGTGGTTTATCATGGAGGTTATATTCGTGGTTACAGGGCAGAAATCGGATTCTGCCCGGAAGAGAATGTTGGTATTGCTTTTCTTCAGAACTCACCAAACGGACTTGCTTCACAATGTGTCCCAAAGTTCCTGGATCTGTTTTTTGAGCAGTTGGACAGAGAAATTGAACCGGAAGCGAGATAATTTGTAAAACATGTAAACCGTTTTTCGTTTAGGTTGTTATAATCACTTAAATTCGTGAGAAATTAAAAACCAATCAGAATGAACTATGATCTTTTAGTTATTGGCAGCGGGCCGGGAGGTTATGTGGCAGCCATTCGCGCATCACAACTTGGATTGAAAACTGTAGTAGTTGAGCGGGAATCCCTGGGGGGGATCTGCCTTAACTGGGGATGCATTCCCACCAAATCTTTGTTGAAAAGCGCACAGGTGTATGAGTATTTTCTCCACGCTGCCGACTACGGGATCGAGATAGACGGATCGGTAAAACCCGATTTTGAGAAAATTGTTGGCCGAAGCAGATCGGTGGCTGAAGGCATGAGCAACGGGATCCAGTTCCTCTTTAAGAAAAACAAAATCGAAGTGATCAATGGCACCGGTAAACTGAAGTCACCCGGAGTTGTTGCTGTAACCGGTGCCGATGGCAAAGTGACGGAAGTCAGTGCCCAACATATCATCCTTGCAACAGGTGCCCGTTCCCGGGAGTTGGCAAGCCTCAAGCAGGATGGCAAGAAAATTATTGGTTACCGGGAGGCCATGACCCTTCCATCGCTTCCCAAATCCATGGTGGTCGTTGGTTCAGGCGCCATTGGCAGTGAGTTCGCTAACTTCTATAACACCATGGGAACCGAAGTGACGCTGGTGGAATTCCTGCCCAATGTGGTTCCGCTGGAAGATGAAGAGGTTTCAAAACAGTTGGAACGTACATTCAAGAAATCGAAAATGAAGGTTATGACCTCTTCTTCAGTTGAGTCAGTAGATACATCGGGTGACCTGTGCAGGGTGAAGATTAAAACACCCAAGGGGGAGAAAGAGGTTGAGGCCGAGGTGGTACTTTCGGCTGTGGGGATAGCTCCCAATATTGAGAATATCGGTCTGGAAGAGCTTGGTGTGGAATTGGAAAATGGAAAAGTAAAGGTTGATCTGTTCTACAGCACCAATGTGAAAGGTGTATATGCCATTGGTGATATAGTAAGTGGTCCTGCCCTGGCCCATGTGGCATCTGCAGAAGGGATCACCTGTGTGGAGAAGATCACAGGACATGATCCTCAGCCGGTCGATTACGGCAATATACCTGGTTGTACCTATACCAGTCCTGAGGTGGCTTCGGTGGGTATGACCGAAAAGGCTGCCAGGGAAGCCGGTTATGAACTGAAGGTGGGTAAGTTTCCCTTTACTGCGTCGGGTAAAGCTTCGGCAGCAGGTGCTAAGGACGGTTTTGTGAAACTGTTATTTGATGCAAAATATGGTGAGTTGCTGGGTGCTCATCTGATCGGTGCCAATGTAACCGAAATGGTTGCAGAGCTTGTGATAGCACGAAAACTGGAGACCACTGGGGAGGAGATCATCAAAGCTGTGCACCCCCATCCCACCATGTCAGAAGCAGTGATGGAGGCTGCAGCAGCGGCCTACGGTGAGGTGATACATATTTAGCTTCTACGGCCTGTATGGTTTTCGCATTTCCCGGATGTAAAGATTGTTTGCGGCTTTATCATCTGTGACTTCGCCCTTTACAGGATCCCATGTAAATTCCCGTTGCGATCTGATGGCAATATCTCCCATATGACTGATGGTATCGGAAATTATTGCTTCGTTCAGCGGACAGGTTTCATCTGTTTTGCCCCTGGCCACATCCAGAAACATCTGACCCATGGTGTTCTCCTCGCTCACAATTCGACCCTCTCCATCTTTTGGGAAATCATTTAATTTTTTGTTCAGTTCTGGGATATTTGATTCGCCTGAGTGCCGGCTTAATGAGATCCAACCTTTCGATCCGTAAAAAGTAGTACCGTTACCATCTCTCCTTGTCCGGTGCTTTAGCATCTCTTTCTCTGCTCTGTCAGTACTTATGAAATGGACTTCAACACCACTTTGATAGCTGTATTTGACATCCCAGGAGTAGATATTATCATACATTCCACCATCGGACCAGAATGTTCCGCTCCCTTTTGAGGAATATACACCGTCAACCTTATCCTTTATTCCCCAGACAAGAATATCCAGAGGATGTGCACCCCATCCGGCCAGGAAACCAATGCTGTAATCATACTGGAACCACGAGCTATTGTTTGTCACCCGGTCCGGACAATAGGTATTTAATGGTGCTGGTCCGGTCCACCTGTCAAAATCGAAACCATCTGGCACCGGAACCTCTTTACAGATGGGTGAATCTACTGGATTCTTTCCGGGAGCCCAAACGTCCACACGCTCAATCTCTCCAATTTTCCCATCTTTTATCAGTTCAATCCCCAGTTGCATGTGTCTCATGGTACGCTGCTGGGTAGCATAGTGAAAACGCACATCATGTTTTTTCAGCTCTTTCTGCAGGATCAGGTAGTTGGGATAGCTTAATCCCAGGGGTTTTGCCAGCATAATATGTTTCCCGGCCCTTGCCGCCTTGATGGCTGCCAGCACGTGCCAGTGATCCGGTGTTGTGATATGCACTGCATCGATATCATCACGCATCAATAGTTCATCAAGATCCAGGTATGGAGTGCATTCAGGAGCTTTCATCCCGTTTTCTCTGTAGTATGATTGGATAAGCTCAACGCCATTCTCCCGTCTACTGCGGTATACATCACAGGTTGCTACCGACCGGGATCCCTCCAATGGCAGAAAGTAATTTTTTAACTCACCAGTACCTCTGTTACCTACTCCGATATGACCTATCTGCATCCTGTCATTGGCACCTCTCCATTTTACGGATGAAGGGAGGATGGTGGGAGCAAGTAGTATCCCTCCGATTCCAACTGATGATTTTTTTATGAAATCTCTTCGGTTCAGACTATTAAATTCAGTGGCTTTCATAATTTCATTGTATGAGTTACTGGTTCGTTCCATTTATATACTGTTGATATTCTGATTCGAGCATCTCCTGTGTCACATCTCCTTCTAAGTGCAGAATCCTGTAATTGAGATGAATTTCCTTCCCCTGATGCAGCGTAAGCGGCTTTAGATAGAGATAAGCGGGACTGAAGTAGAAAAAGGGTAATTCCGGTTCATCGATAAGGTACCAGGCCTCTCCGTCCCTTCCGGATTGATTGGATATGAACATGGCAGAACCTATGCGGCTTCCATCAAATCCCTTAAATCCCATATAGAGCCAGTCACCGGTGGTGCCGTTTACATACATATTGTCTCCTTTCACTGTTGTCCAGTCCGATTCCATAAAATCCTGATTAAACCTGAGAGAGAGGCCGGCATATCCTCCCCATGATTTTCCTTCCGGTTCACCTTCAATGGGTGTCCGATCCATAACAACTTCATTGGCCAAAGGTGTCAACGTCATTGAATAATCCATGCTGATCTTATCATTACCGGGAGGTGAAATATGGATGATCCGTTTTTCTTTTAGGAGTGCCGCTTCATTGAATGGATGATAATTAATCTCTAAGGATATGTCTGCAGAGAAATCCGGATACTTTTCTAACCCTATTTTTGTAATATTTGTGTATCCCTCCGATCTGAAACTCTCTCCAATATATTCCCAATAATTAACTCCGTTAATGTATTTCCACGAAAACCACTGCCCCAGGTGCCAGGGGTGGTCGTCCGGACTTATACAGGTAATCCTGTTCCTGTTCAAATAGATGGGATGGAAGAATGGTTTCCCATGTTTTGTATTAAAGTTGAACTGCCAGACGATCTCATTATCCTTTAATAATCCATAAGTGGTATCGTTTGTAATCCAGGCATAGGTGGTTTCATTCTTTGAAACAGAAAGCTTCATCTCCTGCGGGATGGTATTACTGACCTCTCCCGTGGCTGCCCATTCTGCGGCTCTGCTAAGTAGGGTTTGAAATCCTGTATTACGCAAGGCCCTTGCATCATGTCCAAGTATTGTATGGAATATTCTGCCAGCACCATAATTTGACACAAAGATCGCCGGTTGTGTATTACTATCCTGCCCTGAAGGTTCCTTCCTGGAGGCACTGCCCAACACCTGAAATGATTCATTGTGCCCGGCATCGATCCACAATTCATCGAAGATATAGAAATCTGATAGCCCTCTTGTGATTGGGTGAACCTGGTTGTCAATGGTTACATGGACTGGGCAATTTTTTCCGTGATGTGTCTGCTCTACCCAGGCTGCAGTGGATATATTTTGAAATTCCGGCCATTGATAAAATACGGAAGTGGATGCATGGAAAAACAGCAATCCTCCCCCCTCCCTCACATACCTTATCAATCCTTCTTCCATCTCCTCTGGCCATCTCAGATCATTCTCAGGCCAGGAATTCCAGTTGCTCACAATGGCATCATACTGACATAAATAGTCGAAGTTCAGCGTATCGGGACTGTTTGTAAGATCCACTGTGAATCGCATCTCTTCATCAAAGATCCTTGTCAAAACCGGGGTTGTCTGTTCCCAGTCATGATTATTACTGCCACTTAAAATTAACAACCTGATCTTTTGATCAGTGTTATCTGGATTCTGACAGCCACTCAGGTAGCCGGCCAATAGAACAAATACCAGTTTGCAGAGATAAGGCAGGTGCCTCATATGAAGTTTTGCCATACAAATTACCATTTTTCCTGTTACCAGGAAATGGTTGTACGCACAAACAGATCCAGCTTGCGGAATCAGGACATCCAGCTTGCGGAATCAAGACTTGAACAGATACAATCGTCTATCTGTTTTTTAGAAAAGGGGTAGTCATCCATGATTCGATGACCATTTCTTGTTCGGCAATGCTGCTCTCAAAGGGGGTAGTCATCCATGATTCGATGACCATTTCTTGTTCGGCAATGCTGCTCTCAAAGGGAGTAGTCATCCATGATTCGATGACCATTTCTTCTTCAATACTATTTTCAACCGGGATCACCATCTGGAAATTAACATCATCAACTGATTGTATGATCTCCTTTGCCTGATTAGAAATGGCAACGTTATTTACTGCCATTATGCTAAGTAATAGATACCATGTTCTCATAATGTTAGTGATTTAAGTGCAATAACATTACGACATTAATTAAGAATAAGTCTAAATAAGTTGATTTTTAACAAGGTAATTAACATGCCCTTGAGTGGCAATAACTAATTGTCGGTTGTGCTGCCCGCTAAAATTCGACTCAATGATTATTCGTAGGCTGGCCTGGCTAACTTTCCTATAAACAGGATCGATTTGCTTGTGTTTTCGGTGATGGCAAACAGGAAGGGCCGATCCAGGCGAATGTAAGAGGGGGGCCCAATGGAAGTAGTCTCGAAAACAATAGCCGTAACGGCGGCCGCTTCAGTCCCTTCTTCATTCACATCAATGTAGGTTTTATGAATCACATCGGAGATAAACAGGTCGACTGGACTGATCCCGGAGAAATCGGCTTCATCAGTGAAAGCGATATCCAACCCCATCTCCTTCAGGTCATCGGCCATTGACCGTTCATACTCAAATTTGAATTTTGGCATGTTCACAGTAAAATCTTCCATCTCCTTGAATTCCTCTCGCCAACTATTCCAGGTATTGCCATCCAATTGTTTCACCAAATCATTTACAGAAGTTCCCTCAGAGGGAAGGAACAGGAACATGCTAAACTTTTCGTTCTTATAGGGAAGCTCTACTGCACTAAAATCATCTGTGAATGCTACATCGAAGGTGCTTTCCAGACGCATCATGTCTACCTGTCCGAAAATCTGGCCCTCTTCAGTATAGAAGGGTGCTTTATCGGTATCCTTGGGATCAAATTCAACCTCCCATACACAATTGAAATATATGGCATTGATAAGGATCATCATCATGGCTGGATCGATGGCTTGAATAATTTCATCGATTTTCCCATGGGTTTTGTCGCTCACCCAATCGTTAATTGTCTTTACCGCATCGGCTGTCCGGAAATCAATTTCCCGCACCTCCGCATCGTAATAGATGGAATTGAGATCGATGAAATCCAACTCCACCGGAAATCCTTCATCGTACCACATCGAATTTGCGATTTCCAGCAGGTTTCCCTTAACATTGGTGACCAGCACACCGATGAGCTCTTTGGTGATCTCATTCACCTCTTCGCGGGTGAGGCCATCATAATTCAGTACCTCCTCAAAGGCATCACGGGTGGTGGATTCAGCACCGTTATAAGCCATGCCCAAGGCGATGCTCACCGAGGCCGGGGAGATCATGATGTTTGGTTCATCTTCTGCACTAATGACCTCTTTAAACAGATCCAGACCAAAATCATTATTGGTTTCAATAACCTTGGCAGATTTAAGATTATAATCAAATACCGGATCATCTATTTTTTCCGAACAACCGGATGCGACAAGCACCGATATGGCCATGCATGCAATTCTTAAATATTTTGATTTCATGATCTTTGTTTATTACCAAGACAATCTAGCCTGGATTTGGGTTGTGTTTACGTGCCACATAACCATCTCTTGACAATATGTGGACTATTCATAGGAGGGTTCGGATACCTTTCCAAT
>JAUVKN010000043.1 GCA_030596245.1 Bacteroidia bacterium
TCCCACAATGAGAATAATTTCATTTTTGAGATAAGTGCACTCTCCTTTTCCGATGAAACTTCGGTTGAATATGAATACTATCTGCGTGGAACTGGAAACAAGTACTCCTCCTATCACCGGGGAAGCGAGTACAAAGCTTATTACAACAACCTTCCTCCGGGGAAATATGAATTTATCTATAAAGCAAAAGGCAATAACAATATCTGGGGATACGCTGAAAAATATGAATTTTTAATTCTGAAGGCATGGTACAATACCTGGATCTTCCGGATCGTACTTATTCTGGCATTCATCTTCATCATCTACCTCTTCTACATTATCAGGATCAGCACAATCAAGGCTCAGAAGAACAGGTTGGAACAACAGGTAAGAGAACGAACCCATGAACTGGAGGTAGCCAATACGGAGATTGAAGCACAACGTGATTTTGCCCGTAATCAGCGTGACCACATTGCTCAACAGCAGAAATCGATCATGGACAGCATCAACTATGCACAGACGATCCAGAATTCATTGCTGCCCTCCTCTCAGGTTCTGAAAAATCAACTACCTGAACATTTTATCCTGTTCAAACCCAGGGATATTGTAAGCGGCGATTTCTATTGGGTAAGTGACCATCTGTATCATCTCTATGTGGTGGCTGTAGATTGTACCGGGCATGGTGTGCCGGGGGCATTTATGAGTATGCTTGGCATGACCCTGATGAACGAAATTGTTAACCAACACCCTCAGATTGATCCGGATGAGCTGCTCAATGAACTACGCAGTCAGATCATTGAGACACTTCACCAGAAGGGTGACCCCGGAGCAGCCAAAGATGGAATGGATATGGTGGTATGTAAATACAACCGTCAGAACCGTCGGTTGTATTTTGCAGGTGCCAATAATCCGATCTACCTGGTACGGGAGGGGGAGCTTACCGAATTCAAGACCGATAAAATGCCTGTTTCGATCCATGAGGTAATGCATCCTTTCAACGGACAGGAGATCACACTTAAACCCGGTGATAATGTTTACCTGTTCTCCGACGGTTATGCGGATCAGTTCGGCGGTCCCCACGGTAAGAAATTCAAATACCGCTCTTTCAAAGAGCTTCTGGCATCTAATTCCAAAAAGGAGATGCGCGAACAGGGACTTCTCCTGGACCAGGCCTTCGAACGGTGGAAAGGGGATCTTGAACAGATCGATGATGTGGTGGTCATAGGATTAAGATTTTAAAATTCTTGCTGTAACTTTTTCTACCCCCTTTCCGTCCTACCACCAAATCAATAAAATCTTTGAATTATGAAAAAAGTACTTGTACTACTAATAGCCTGCATGATGGTATTTCCTGTCCATGCACAGGAGCCTGAAATCGTACCCGAAGTACCCGAAGTACCTGAAGTACCCGAAGTACCTGAAGTACCTGAGGTTCCCGAAGTACCTGAGGTTCCTGAAGTACCTGAGGTTCCTGAAGTGCCTGAGGCTCCTGAAGTGCCTGAGGTACCCGAAGTACCTGAGGTTCCTGAGGTGCCTGAGGTGCCTGAGGTTCCTGATGAGCCCGATCCCGCACCAGTATCATCTGATACGGTGAATGTCCTGAATAAAGTTGTGGTAGTAGAATCTCCCGACAACACCAAAATAACCCTCGGTGAAAATGAAGTGTTCATTGTGGAAGAGAATGGTGATACGGTACGGGTGAAGCTTGGTTCTCGGGGTATCAGTATCATTGAAGGGAAAAACGGCACAGAGATCAAGATCATAGAAATGGAAGAACAGAAATCCCATGATAATCATGCAACCTCTCACAAGAATAAGAAGAAAAAATTCAAGCCTCATTTTGCCGGTTTGGAGATCGGACTGAACAATTACCTGATCCCCGACCTCAACATGGTATTACCTCCCGATCAGAGGTATATGGATCTAAATACTGGTAAATCCTGGAATTGGAACCTGAACATCATTGATTACGGTTTTGGACTGGGCACTGACATAATCGGTATAGTCTCAGGTCTCGGATTTGAATTCATCAACTATAATTTTAATGGACAGAACAGCATCAGGAAGGACCCGGATACAGGTGTTATCGGTGAATATGTACCAACTTATGCAGGAAATATCGCCAAATCAAAAATGAATATCACCTACATGACCGTACCCCTTCTTCTGGAGCTCCAGATTCCTACAAATAAAAAAAGAATTTATATTTCGGGTGGAGTCATTGGTGGGCTTAAACTATGGTCAAACACCAAAATGAAGTATACCATTAGTGGTGAAAAATCCAAAGAAAAAGCCAAAGGTGATTATAACCTTTCACCTCTGCGATGGGGGCTTACTGCCCGGGTCGGATACAGGGCGCTTGGATTCTATGCCAATTACTATATAACACCACTTTTCAAACCTGACCTCGGACCTGAACTATATCCATTTGCCATCGGACTTGCTTTTACGTTTTAAAGATTTTACCACTACCGTTGGGCCGGTCGGTTTCGGGATATTCCCGGACTGACCGGTTTTTTTTATGGCTTGCTGACTTCCCGAAAATATTAACTTTGCTGGTGAACCATAAAAGCCTATCACATGAGACTGCTCCTGATTAGTAATTCAACCAATGCAGGCGAAGCTTACCTTGATTACCCCAAGTATAACATCAAGGATTTCCTGGGTGAAAATTCCCTCAACTGTCTATTCTTTCCTTACGCTGGTGTAACCATTAGTTTCGACGATTATGAGGCACGCGTCAAAGAGCGATTTGCCGAGGTGGGTCACCGTGTCACCTCCATTCATCATGCGAGCGATCCCGTGAAAGCTGTAAAAGATGCAGAAGTTATTGTTGTGGGAGGAGGAAATACATTTCAACTCATCAAGATGATCCAGGAGAACGGGCTCATCGATCCGGTCAGGGAAAAAGTTCTTGCAGGAACACCTTATGTGGGATGGAGCGCAGGAAGCAATGTTACCTGTCCTTCTATTCGAACCACCAATGATATGCCCATCCTTGAACCGGAAGGTTTCCACGCTTTTGACCTGGTTCCCTTCCAGATTAACCCGCACTATACCGACCTGAATCCTCCAGGTCACGCCGGCGAAACCAGGGAAGACCGCATTATGGAATACCTTGCAGCCAATACAAAGGATA
Organism: Bacteroidia bacterium; assembly: GCA_030596245.1. Lineage (GTDB taxonomy): Bacteria > Bacteroidota > Bacteroidia > Bacteroidales. The sequence continues at coordinate 3,119 of JAUVKN010000043.1, forward strand.
CCGTTCTGGGCCTGAGGGAGGGATGCATGTTCCAGGTGGAGGGACATAAGATGAGCCTGATCGGTGAACGAACCGTCAGGTTGTTCCGCCACAACGAAACCCCGGTTGAGTTTGACAACCGGCATGATTTTAGTGAATTGTTAAGATAACAATGAAGCGTCGGGCCAGGATCATACTAGAATACCTGTCAGCATTTGTGCTGATCAGCTTGTTGCTGCTTGCCATTGCCGGAGTGGTTGTGGTTAAGTTTTACGGTAATGACCTCCAGGCTTATGTCATGGACCAGGTGAATAACCGGCTTGACAGCAAGGTAAATGTCGAAGAGGTATCCGTCAGGGTTTTTCATAAGTTTCCCAATACCTCCATCGTGCTTAAAGATGTAGTCCTATGGTCCAGTCATAATTTCAATACCCGGGATTTTGAAGGCCTGGGAGCTGATACGCTTCTTACAGCAGAAAAAGTAAGCGTAAGTTTCAACCTGATCGGTCTGATCCGAAAAAAGTACAACATCCGTCAACTTGAGATAAATAGTGGTACCCTTCATTTGTATACCGACCGTACCGGTGAAGGTAATTATAAGATGATGGCTTACAACAACAGGAAAAAAGGAGAGGATCATCAGATCAACCTGTCACAACTAAGGGTCAACGATTTCCACATTCTTCTGAACAACCATGCCAAACAACTGAGGTCATCAGGACTTCTGAAACAACTGGATCTAAACGGGAGATTTTCAAAACGCAACACCCAAATCAAAGGTTCCCTTGAAGGCTTCCTGGAGGAGATCTCCAATAAGGATATCCTATACGCTTCGGACAGAGATATAAAGGCGAAATTGAACTTGTATGTTAATGATTCTCTTTACACCATTAAAGCCGGACAGCTGCAACTTGACAGGATCATAGCCGATGTGGATGGAACGTTTCAGGTAAATCCAGGTGATGGCGTTGAAATGGACCTTTATGCTACAGCCAGGGACCTGGAGATCCATGAGGTCCTCGACCTTTTACCCAGTGAAATGAGCAATCCATTACAGGATATAAGAGGTAACGGAATCCTGCAACTTTATGCCAGAGTAACAGGGATGGCAAGTTCAACACTCACACCCCGGATCGAAGCCGATTTTCAAACCTCCAATGCCAACCTGCAGTGGAACAGACTGCCATTTTCAATAAAGAACCTCAACCTGACCGGGACCTATTCCAACGGGGGTGAATTCAATCCGGTAACCACCTCTTTGAATATAGAATCTATCAGTTCCGTTATTGGTAAGGACCATCTTTCAGGTAGTGGCCGGATCCATAATTTCTATGATCCCAATTTCCAATTCGAACTAAAGGGGGATATTCACCCCGACCAGTGGATCCAATGGTATGAATCGATTCCCCTTCACCAGGTCAGTGGTACTGTGATCAGCGACATAAAGGTATCGGGGTCCTATGACCGGTTGAAACCCCGCGGGGAAAAATTCCTGGCATTCGATATTTCCGGGGGAGTAACCCTTGATGATGTGATGGTCAGATTCACAGAAGAGGGTGCACCTTTCACCGCACTGAATGGTACTGTTTTTATAGATAACGATTTTTGGGAACCCTCCCTGTCTGGCATCTTTGGAGGAAGCGACTTTTCTGTTGCCGGATCGGGGTTGAATCTGATCTCGTTCCTGCTGGATCGTGATGAGGAGCTGGTGGCCTCAGCCACGTTTCGGTCCGACCGGTTCGATCTTCAGGAGGTACTGGATAATTTGTCCGGCAAAAAATCAGGACAAAATGCTTCTATTCATTTTCCTGAAAATCTCAACCTGAAACTGGATTTCATCATCAATGATTTCCAGAAGGAACGGTTTGAGGCCAGCAACGTGCGGGGAATTGCACAATATGATGCACCGTTGTTCTATATTGACTCTCTGACCATGCAGACCATGGAGGGAACCCTTAAGGGAGCGTTTGGAATGTTACAGGATTCAGACGGTGAGATCTTTACCAACGTCAACGCCAGCCTCCATAACCTGAATATCCAACAGCTATTTTATGCTTTCAATAACTTTGGACAGACACAAATTACACAGGAGCACCTGAAGGGATCCATTTCGGGCACCTCTGTGTTTTCGGCCGAATTTGATACCACTTTTTCTATCCATACCCAAACGATCCTTAGTGAAAATGACTTGACCATATATGATGGTGAACTGAACGGATTCTCCCCCATCCTGGCCCTATCCAGTTTTATAGAATTGGAAGAACTTCAGAATATCAAGTTTGAAACCCTGGAAAACACCATTCTCATTCGGGATAATCAGGTAATCATCCCTTCCATGGATATTCAGTCCAATGCACTGAATCTTTCTGCATCCGGAACCCATGGATTTGACAACCATTATGATTACAGGCTCAGGTTAAAGCTATCAGAATTGCTTTATAATAAGGCACGTGGATCTAAAAACACCGAATTTGTTATAGCAGAAGATGAATCAGACAAACGGATCCTTTTCCTGAAGATTTATAGCGAGGGTTCGGGAGCTACTGTGGAGTTGGACAGGGAGAAAACGGTCCGGAAAATTCGCAGTGATCTGAAGAATGAAAAAATTGAGCTGAAAAAAATCCTGAACAAAGAGCTGGGACTATTTAAACGTGATGAAACCAGCATTCAGGAGGAGAACCAGCAGGAGGAACGGGAGGAGACATTCAGGTTCGAGTTTGCCAATGAACCTGACAGTGTAACTGTCACTGAAAAGAATAGAGAAAAAGGCAGATGGTGGAAGAATCGATCAAAAAAGGATACCGTTCAGAATAAACCTGCATTAGAATTCGTTATTGATGAAGAACCTCTTTAAACCGCTATAAATTGGATATTTACAGGAAAAAACAACGCTGGAAGCAGATCTTGTTTATGGCGGCCATCCTGATCGGGATGGGATCATTGTTGTATACCAACAGACTGGTGAACCACATAGAGGTCACCGAAAGATTGAAGGTGGAGTTATGGGCCGAAGCCATCCGAATCATGAATTCAGCCGATTTTGATACGGACCTTGCATTCCCGTTTTCTGTCATTGAAAGTAATACACATATCCCGGTGATCCTTTCCGATTCTGACGGGAACATCCTGAATCACAAAAACCTTGATTCTTTAAAAATTGATGATCCAAAATATCTTGCGAGACAACTTAAACATGCCCGTGAAGAGAATGACTCCCTGATAATTAACCTGGGGCAGGATGAATATCAGAATATATTCTACCGGGATTCCATCCTCCTCAGGAAACTGATTTTCTTCCCGTATATTCAGCTTGGTGTGATCATTCTTTTCATCCTGGTATCGTATATCGCTTTCAGTGTCTCCAGGAAAGCCGAACAAAATGAGGTGTGGACAGGGATGTCCAAAGAGACCGCACACCAATTAGGAACACCCATCTCATCACTGATGGGCTGGATGGAACTGCTCAAGCAATCGGAGATGGATCCTGCCATGATCCGTGAAATGCAAAAAGATGCATCAAGGCTTGAAAAGATCACCGATCGCTTTTCCAAAATTGGATCAAAACCTGCCCTAAAGGAGTCGGACCTTACCAAAATTCTTACCAATAGTCTGGACTACATGCGGAATCGTGGACCGAAAAGCGTTGAATACCTGTTGGATATTCCTGAAAAACCGATCCGGGTCAAGTTAAATGAGACCCTGTTCGAATGGGTCATTGAAAACCTGTGCAAAAATGCCGCAGATGCCATTGAAGGAAGTGGGAGGGTGATCCTTCATGCTGTAGAAACTGAAAATGGGGTGATCATCGATGTGGAGGACTCTGGCAAAGGGATTACCAAATCAAGGTTCAGGACCGTATTCAAGCCAGGTTATACTACGAAAAAACGAGGCTGGGGGCTGGGCCTGTCACTCTCGAAAAGGATTATTGAATCCTATCATCATGGGAAAATCTTTGTCTTCTCTTCCGATCCGAATGACTCCACAATTTTACGAATTATCCTGCGGAGGTAGACTCTCGCGGTACCAGTTTAAACACCTTGTCGGAGCGTCGGACTACCTGGCCCACATGCAGAGAACACCTTTCTCCTTTGCTTGCGGTATCGCAACTGATCTCATTGACTCTTAGCTCTTTAACTGTTACTTCAATTACACCTGTGGTAGGTCCTATGATCAGGATCTCATCCCCCACCTTCAAGGTTCCGGTTTCGATGGCGACCTCCGCCACTCCAATGCGGTCAAAATAGTTGGTTCCTTTTCCAATATACACCTTTTTATGAGTTGACCTGGAACCGTACTTTTCGCTCCATTCCCCTAATCGCTGACCCAGGTAATAGCCATTCCAGAAGCCCCGGTTAAAAACAGTGGAGAGGCGGGTGTCCCAATTCATGATCTTCTCCTCAGTAAAAGTTCCATCCACATACGCATGAATTGCTTCATTATAACAGGCTGTAACTGTTTTTACATATTCGGCCGGTCGGGCCCTGCCTTCAATCTTCAAAATCGACACCCCGGCATCCATCAATTTGTTTAGAAAATGGATGGTCTTCAGGTCTTTGGGCGACATTATATATTCGTTATCAATATCCAGTTCCACCTCTCTCTCCTTATCAACCACCGAATAACCCCGACGGCATACCTGAAAACAGTCACCCCGGTTGGCCGAATGGTTATGCTCATGAAGGCTCAGGTAACATTTACCGGAAATGGCCATGCATAGTGCTCCATGTACAAACATTTCAATTCGGAATGGTTCACCCGTAGGACCTTTGATCTCTTCCAGTGTAATAGCTTTGGACATCTCTTCCACCTGTTTAAGGTCCAGCTCCCTGGCCAGAACGGCCACATCGGCAAATTTTGCATAGAATTTTAATGTTTCAATGTTGCTGATATTTAATTGTGTTGATAGGTGTACCCTGACTCCTATACTATTACAGTATTGCAATACCGATTGGTCCGATGCAATGATTGCAGTTACCCCATGACGTGCCCCCATGTCAATGATCTTTCTCATCTGGAGGAGTTCATGATTGTAGACCACCGTATTGACCGTAAGGTATGTTTTCATGCCCTGTTCCCCTGCCTGGGAAACAATTCGGGGCAGATCCTCCGCTGTGAAATTTGCCGACGACCTGGCTCTCATGTTCAATTGCTCGATTCCAAAATAGATGGCATCTGCACCCCCCTGCCCTGCAGCGATTAATGATTCATAACTGCCTGCGGGGGCCAACAACTCAAAATCCTCTCTGATTTTCATATAAAGTGCCTTTGAAGAAGTTTCGTATTGATAGCAGGATCAACATCTTCGGCGTGAATGACATGGTAATTGTCATGGTTGTTGTCCAGGGAGTGCATGTATGCTTTATCGTAGTAATGGAGAGTAAGCATGGCGGTGTTGTAATAATCCTCCCGATCGATGGATTCAAGTGCTTCTTTTGTCCGGTCCCCGCCAAGCTTTTTCTGGATTCTCAACACACACTCTTTTAACCCTTCGCGGTCATACTCTGCATATTGTTTCACCAAATGAAGTGCCCGCTTCTCCCTTGGAATATCAAGAAATATGATTTTACTCTTTCGCATCCTTGCATAGAGCTCTCCAGGAATCACACATCTACCAACATTCCTGCTCTCATCTTCGATCCAGATATCACTGCTCCTCTCCAATTGAGATAACTCCTTGCACAGGTTATTTTCAAATTGCTCTGTGGAAGGCTGGGGTAATTCACCAAGGGCGCCAAATGCTGATCCTTTATGATGCGCCAGACCTTCAAGGTCAACGATCTGTTCCCCATCCATTTTCAGGTGATGGAGTATTTCAGTCTTGCCACTACCGGTCCGACCACCAATCACGTTGAGTTTTATCGGTCTGGAGAATTCTTCATGCACATATCGCCGGTAAGACTTATAACCACCCTCCAGCAGGTAACAAGTAATGCCTACAGTTTCAAAAAGCCAGGCCATGCTTTTGCTGCGCATTCCTCCCCTCCAGCAATGAACCAACAGGGTTTTGTTCATTCCCGCCTTCTTTTCACCCTCCTTGGCCAGTTCCACAAGCTTTTTCCCCGCAAATTTCAATCCGGCATACATGGCAGCTTCTTTATTAATCTGCTTGTAGGTAGTGCCCACCACCTTCCTTTCAAGATCATCAAACAGGGGTATGCTCAGGGCTTCTGGAATATGACCCTGGTTGAATTCCGAAGGGGAACGGACGTCAATAACCGGATGAGAGGCTGACAGAGAGATGAAATACTCTATTTGAATCAATTCAGCCATTCCTGTTTTTTAATGGCCGTTACCGTTCAAGAAAATTATTCAGAAACGACTGGCTCTCTTTTTTTACATTTTTGCCATAGGGAGAGATGGCCTGGATAAGTTTCCGAATGGGCATGGACTGCAGCCAGACCGTTCCGGTTCCACGGAGTGTTGCCAGAAAAATACCCTCACCACCAAAGACCATGGACCTGAGATTTCCAGAGGCTTCAATATTAAAGTCAACCCCGGGGGTATAGGCCACTATGCAACCGGTATCGATCTTGAGAGTCTCATTGCTTAACCTTCGTTCAATAACTGTACCACCCGCATGCATGAATGTTTTGCCATCGCCTTCCAGTTTCTGAAGGATAAATCCCTCGCCACCCACCAGACCACTTCCAATTCTGCGATTAAGGGTAATGGAGATCTTTGTACCCTTTGCAGCACAAAGAAATCCGTCCTTCTGCACGATCAGGGTTCCTCCCAGATTTCCCAAATCAATTGGGATGATTTTTCCCGGATATGGCGCCGCAAAAGCAACCTTCTGTTTTCCAGGTCCGTGATTGGTGAAGTGGGTCACAAATAGTGATTCACCGGTAAGCACCCGAGTGCCAGCCGAAAGAAGCTTTCCCATCAGGCTTTGATTGGGATCAGAACCATCTCCCATTTTTGTTTCAAAATTGACCTCATTGTCCATATACATCATCGATCCTGCCTCGGCAATAACTGTTTCCCGGGGATCAAGTTCTATCTCCACAAGCTGGATATCATCTCCGAGGATCCTGTAATCTAAATCGTGTGATCGCATCTTCCTAAATGGTTGTTGAAAACAGTTTAATAAGCAATTGCTTGATGCTCTCCACCCTGGCCGGTTTCATCACGTAATCATTCATGCCTGCCTTAAAAGCCGCAGCCCTGGTTTTATCATCTTCATCTGCCGACATGGCAATGATGGGAAGGGTATGACCTGCTCTGCGAATCTGTTCTGTGGCCTGGTAACCATCTGTTTCCGGCATCAGAAGATCCATGAAAACCACATCATATTTGCCTGTTTCCATCATCTCCACAGCTTCATGGCCATTTTTGGCTATCTCAATTTCATAACCTATGTTCTTGAAAATGGACTGCGCCACTTTCTGATTAATCAAGTTATCTTCTGCAAGTAGTATGGATAGCTCTGATGGTAAGGCATTGATCATTGGCTCCAGGCTCTTTCGGTCTTCTATACCTGAATAATTATCCGACAGAATATCAAATACCTCTTTGGTTTCAAAGGGTTCAATGAGATAATAATCGATACCAAGTTTCCGGCATATCTTATAATTTCCTGATTTATCATTGGAGCTCACAAGTATGACTGGATAATGATCGGTAAGTTCCTTGTTTTGCAGCTCCTGGGCCATTGCAAATCCATCCAGCTGGTTCTTGTCCACCAATACAATCAGATGATAATTCTCCCCTTTCACCTGTAAATGATGACTCACACTATCCACTGTACTGTCCTGATATATTTTTGTCACAACATTCAGTCCGAAGTTCTCCAGCATCCTGGCCATAGTGTTTCTGGAGGAATCTGACTCTTTAGTCAGGATCAGAACATTGATTTCGCTAAGCCTGGCAATATGTTCGAAATTGAATTTCTTTGGGATCCTTTCGTTGGAATAGGCGTCAATGGTAAAGCTGAATTTAGATCCTGGAAACTCTTCATCCATGGTTATTGAAGAGGGGCTCTCCACCCAAATCTCACCATGCATGAGTTCTACCAGTTGTTTGGCAATGGTGGTTCCCAGACCGGTTCCTCCAAATTTACGCGTAACAGATCCTCTGGCCTGTGTATAGCTTCCAAAAATTTCCTTGATCCGATCACGGGGAATTCCGATCCCTGTATCTTCAACGGTAAATAGAATATTGACATGGCTCTTATAGGAATCCATCAGGGTAGCTCCAATCACAATACTGCCCTTTTCAGTAAACTTTACCGCATTGCTTACTAAATTGGTGATTACCTGTCGCAACCTGAAGGGATCCCCGATAAGCTTGTTGGGAATATCAGGTCTCAGATCGATGGTGAGGTCAAGTCCCTTTTCCTGAGCAAGAGGTCTGAACAACTCTCCAACCAGCTCCATCTCCTCAGACAGATTAAACGGGATCTCCTCAAGCATCATGCGCCCCGCTTCCATTTTGGAAAAATCAAGAATGTCATTGATGATTGTCATCAGCAGGTCTGCAGAACGCTTTATAACCTCGATCTTACCTTTTAATTCTTTGCTGGTTTTCTCTTCAAGTACACTATTGACCATGCCAAGGATTCCGTTCATCGGAGTGCGAATCCCGTGACTCATAGCAGCCAGGAAATCTGATTTGGCTTTGTTGGCAGCTACCTCTACCTTTCTTGATTTTTCCAGGGGTGAAACATCAATCAGAGCAATAAGCTTCAGCTCCTCACCACCTATATTGGTGACTTTTTCTGTCCTGTAGATAACAGTTTCTATCCCGTCTTTCTCATAAAAAAGGTAATGAGATTCATCCAGGAAAGGACTGGGCCCATCACTAAGAAGGTACCTGTTGGATATGAGAAATTGTTTACTGAAATCCTTGCCCACCAGGTTATCCGATTTCCCAAGAAAAAGCATCTTCTGTGCTGCACTGTTGATGTTGCGAATTATATTCATCTCATCAATGATCATAATCCCCATGGGAAAATGCTCAATGATCTGCCTGAGCACAATTTCAGATAGCTTTAATCGTTTTTCTCTCTTCTTTTGCCTGCCCATGGAGAGAAGCAGATAAACCACCAATCCGGTGGCCAGTAACTGTGAAAGAATCGCCACCAGCAAGTTCCGGTTGATAAAGAAACTGAAAAACTGATTGCGGCTCACCGAAAACATGACCCCTATTTTCCTGGAGTAAATACTCAGGGGATAATAAGCCGTATAGATTTTATCTCTGTCACCCGATCCATAGACACAGGAATGTTCTATTATTCCTATGGCTTCAGCATCAATACTGTCAGCCAACACATCCAGATCGTCCACCATAAATGAATCGGTGGGGAAATTGTCGAGTATGATGTTTCCATCGGCCCCAAGAACCCATTGCCAGTCCACAGTCTTCCCCAGGGGATAGAGGTGAAAGATATCCTCAGCAAAACGCTGGATATCCACTTCAACCACCACATTCCCATTGACCACATCTTCACCGAAATAGGGATAGTAGTATTTCAGGATACTCTCCTGCTGCTCGACCCTGGCGCGCGGATACATCCTTTTTTGTGTCCTCATGGGAAAACTATCCACCACAAAACGGTCCGATTTGCTGAAATTATCTTCTGATTCCAGATAGAGGGCATAGAAATTTTTCTTGTTATCGTACACCGAAATCTTAGTGATCAGGTCACGGTACTTGGTGTAAAACAAGCGCAGGCTCTGGGTAGCTTCACGAAATTTTGCCGGTTCTCCGAAAATCTCAGAGTATGTGTACATGTTTAACTCATGGTTGATATCGCTGGTGAACTGAAGCAGGGTTGTCTCCATATATTCACCACAGAGCTTTGATTGTGAAAGGAGTGTTTCGTTTAGAAAATTTAAATACCTCTTATTGATGCTGTAAATAGTGATCCCATTCAGCGCAAGAATGACAAATAATATAAGTCCTGATAGGAAATTGTTTTTGATCATCAACCAGTCAAATTGTCAGGTCATAAACTTATAAACTATTTTCCATTTGCTTGAGAAAACTGGGGTATATTTTCCAACAAACAGGAACCCTTGTTACCGGTATTTTCCGGGGTCGACCTCCATCATCATCAAATAGTTTACATACCTTGATTCACTGATCTTTCCACTCTCAACTTCACTTTTTACACCACAATCAGGTTCATTAATATGCATACAGTTGTGATACCTGCACTGTTTACTGGCTCTGAAAATCTCCGGGAAAAAGTGGAAAAGCTCCAACCGGTCGATATCGATGGTACCAAATCCCCGAATGCCAGGTGTATCAATGATCTGAATTCCAGGATCAATCTCAAACATTTCTGAAAAAGTAGTGGTATGTTTACCTGTCTGATGATACTCAGAGATCTTGCCGATCTTTAAACGGAGGGTTGGATCAAGCACATTGATCAGGGTAGATTTTCCTACTCCGGAATTGCCTGCAATAATATTCACTTTACCTGTCATTTCACTCTTAACTGCCTCCACCCCCTCCTTTGTCTGCAGAGATAATTTCATGCAACGGTATCCGATCCTGGTATAGACCGACCACAGATTCTCCATCTCTGACATCTCTTTCTCTCCGTAAAGATCCGTTTTATTGAAGAGGATAATCACCGGAATCCGGTATGCCTCAGCTGATACCAGAAAACGATCAATAAATGGGGTAAGGGTCCTTGGCAGGATCATACTTATCATCAGCCAGGCAGTATCCACATTGCTTGCCAGTAACTGATACTCCTTTGAAAGCTTTGATGATTTACGGATGATATAGTTTATGCGTTCCTCAATGGAAGTAATGATCCCGGTGGTTTTGTCGTCCGACCATTCGAACCTTACATGATCACCCACAGCCACCGGGTTGGTAGCCCTGATACCCTTGATCCTGAATTTTCCCCTGATGCCGCAAAGCACGATCCGACCATTCGGCAACTTAACCGTAAAACGGCTACCGGTAGATTTTATGACAGTTCCTTTTCCCAACATTTGAATTCAACTTCAAATGTAAGCATTTCGCCAATCTTCAGGATATTCATCCGGCACTGAAATCTTTTGTTTCACAAAATATTAATAGGCACAGTTTTTTAAATATTCTTCCGATAAACAAATTCAGATTTCGCCAATCTTCAGGATATTCATCCGGCACTGAAATTCTTTGCTTCGCAAATAATTATAGGTGCCTACGCTGAATATCCTTTCGATATGGCTGGCTTAGTTTTACTTTTCACTTTCAACTAGGAACTGAAAAAGGCCGTCACAAACGTGTACGGCCTTTTTCTAAATCCCGGGAGGGGATGAAATATGTTGGATCTGTTAAAACCAGCCAAACTTAAAACTGAGGAATCCGCCCGGAGCGGATAGGTCGGAATTTTTATAACCGTGCATCTGATCCACCATGGTATAAAGGTTGTAGGAGGCTCCTGCCCCGATCCTGAAATACCTGGTCAGGTTCAGCTCCACTTCAAGGGTGGGAGTGATCACAAAAATCTTATCTCTTATATAGGGATAGTATTCGCCATATTGCATGATCCCGAATTCACCCCAACCTATCAGCGAAGAGATGCTCACATGGATGGGGCGCTCCCCAAACAGGGAATACCCGAGCCAGAAACCTCCATGGCCAAGGCTCAATCGATCATTGGTAATGGGGTTCAAATAGTCAGGAATGGCATTGGTGAGTCCAAGCCCATAACCACCGAAAAAGAAATCATTTAACATCACTGCGCCTCCACCCCCCATCATATGTCCAAACTCCCCTGTAACCACTGTTAATTGCATGAATGGCCCCCCCATACCAGAGATTCGAAGATCCTGATTGTCGAAAATAGTCTGGTACTCCTTCTCCTGTGAAAACAGAGTAAGGCAAATGGTTAGGATACTGCCTAATAAAATTGATTTTTTCATGATCATGTCATTAGTTACACACCTAAAGACAACATCAATTTAGAGAGGTTGCATGATTTTGCAATTATTCTGACCGTTCCAAGGGGGTGGCAATAGAAAACCTTTTGGACTTGAACCGGAATCCCGATACATCGCCTTCGTCATCTCTAGCCGCCAGAAGGGACATCTCTGCCCCGGTTAATCTGTTGATTCCTTTGATTCCTGCATTGGCAATGGTCCATAAGGAGATATCATTCTCCTCAGTATAGTTATCGAATACTTCCTGCAGGTCCACTTCAGCCAGCTGTGATAAGGTAAGACTGGTCCGTTGAATAGAGGATGACGGCAAATCCAGGGGAGCTATAAGGTCGTAGGAACCTTCATCTACAAAATCTGCAATAACGGAAACATTGCTGGCGATCCTAACAGGTCCGGACTTAATTTGTTCCTGGCGTACCTGATTCACTGTATCTGTATTCGTTTCAGTATCCTTATCCATCCCGGACTCTACCGGTTGACCGGAATGCTTTTTAATGGAAAACATAACGGGTTTATGTGCAAGAAGCCCTGTCTCTTCTTTCTGGACGACCGGTGTGGCTTCCTGTTGGGGCAACGGGTCCATTGCCAGTAACCGGGTCTGTTCCTCCTCAGTTGATGGCGGGGCAGAATCCTCCAAAGCAAGTTCCGGATCCGGTGTCGACGGATCGATCCTTAACAGGATAAACAGAAGCGCAATCACAGCGGCCGAAGAGACAATACCCATCCATATAACCCGTCTGCTAATTCCCTTTCTTCGTTTTAACTGATCCTTTTCAGCAAAAATAATGGGTTTGGCGTAAAGTTTTGTCCTCTGCCACCTGATCCATTCTTCTCCCTTCTCTTCATTTTCTGTCACCATGGCAACATGATCCCTTTCCTGCTCCTCTGTCAGGTCCCCTTCCATCCTTGCAATTGAAAAAAGGTCAAAATTGGTTTCAGTAAGCATAAAAGAGGCGTCAGGGACCTCCTTCTTCAGTTGCTCCTTACCCGGGAATGGTATTTTACTTTTTTCAAGGATCCAGGGTTCCATATCAATAATTCCCTTCGCACAATCGGGATTCAATAAGAGGAAATCACGGACCTTCTGCTGATCTTCAGCAGATAACCTGCCCTCAAGCAGGTCAAGCAAATAGGCTTCGTAATTGTTCCTGTTTATTTCCATTTTTATATCACCTGTTCCATACTGCCAATGAAGTTCTTCAAAAAGACCCTGGCCCTGTATATGTATACTTTTACCTGGGATTCCGATAATCCCGTTATCTCTGCAATTTCTTTGTAGGAATAACCTTCATAATCTCTGAGCATTACCACTGCCTTCTGATCTTCGGGCAGGTTTCCAACTGCTCTTTCCAGCACCTCACCCAGGTCCGAATAGTGCCTGTTATGTGAGGATTCCTTCACTTCATCCGGATCAACATCAGCATACCTTTTCTCCTTTCTTATATAGTCAATCATGGTGTGATAGGCCGATGTAAACAAGTACGTTTTAACCTTCAGGCCAGATACATCTTCCAACTTCATCCAAAGTTTCTCAAAGGTATCCTGAATGATATCCTGTGCCATATGTTGATTCTTCAGGTTTTTAAATACAAACCTGTATAGATTATCCGCATAAGCATCGACTGCCCTGTTGTACTCCTCTACCGTCATTTACCCTTACTTGGTTGGTGCCTATAAGACGATTGCTGTGGTAGAAAGTTACAGCGATTTTTCAAAAAAAATCAAAAAAGTCTTGACTTTTCACTTTGAAATTGTTTATCTTTGACTAAACGTTCAGTCATAAAAATATGTCACCACGGACACAGGAACAGTTTGAGGAGTTGCGCCAATCGCGCCGGCAACAGATCATGGATGCCGCCCTGGAACTTTTTTCCATTGAAGGTTATGGGCACTGCACCATTTCAAATCTGGCAAAACATGCTGGCATCTCCAAAGGACTGATGTACAACTACTTTAACAGCAAAGAAGAGTTGCTGGCAGCCATTATTGAACATGGATTAAACGTGATGATGGATCTTTTTGATCCGGATCATGATGGAGTACTCAAATCGGAAGAACTGGTTGAATTTATCCGGAAAGTATTTTCCGCCATGCGTTCCAACCAGGAGTTCTGGATCCTCTTTTTCAGTGTAATTCTTCAACCGGGTGTTAGAGAATTGCTGAAAGAAAAACCAATTTTCGAATATATGGAGCAGTTCACAAGCATGCTTATGGAGTATTTCGAAAAGAGAGGATTTGAGGATCCCTACCTGGAAGTTATAACACTTTCGGCATTAATTGAAGGGTTAGGGGTGCTTTTGATCTATACTTACCCAACCGTGCGGATCCCCGATGAAATACTTCAGAAATTTGAAGAGAGGGTCATCGAAATGTACAGATAACCGAAGCCATCATATATTACTTAATCATCATATAATGAAAACAAGAACCATCCTATTTATGACCCTCTTCATCACCGGACTATTGGTGCCGGGTATGGGACAGGATCTCTCCCCGAAAGAGATCATCCGCAAAGCCGATGAAAAGTTTAATGGTGAAAAATCAAGCCAAAGCCTGATGGCCATGACCATCATCAGACCCACATGGGAGCGGACTGTGGAGTTCAAATCGTGGTCCGTTGGAAGAGACAATTCACTTACCCTGATTACTGCTCCGGCCAGGGACAAAGGCCAGTCGTTTTTGAAACGTAAAAACGAAATGTGGAATTGGAATCCAACCATCAGCCGACTGATCAAGCTTCCGCCCTCTATGATGTCACAGGGATGGATGGGCTCGGATTATACCAATGATGACATTCTGAAAGAATCCTCAGTGGTCAATGACTACGACCATGAGATCATCGGTGAGGAGATGTTCGATAACCGAAATTGTTATAAGATCAATATGGTGGCAAAGGA
>JAUVKN010000256.1 GCA_030596245.1 Bacteroidia bacterium
GAGTATTTCATTTTATGCGTAAGTATACTATAAATCATATCGGACAGCCAGGTTGACAGCCCAGCCATAATACCTTGAAGCGGTTGGATATTCAGGCCTCCAGCTATATGTAATTTCCGGCTCGTTTGTGAAATTGATGAAATTCATCATGACCCTCCAGTGGATTCCTAATTCTTGTGAAACCACGGCATCCCATCTCAGATACTCCTCTGAATATTTATCCCGGGGTTCGTCCCTGCCGGAACTGGTAAGCTTATTGCCCTGGTAATTCATGGTGACCCTGGCAGAGAAGCCTCTTTTTTCATAACCAAGGGTCACATTAATGATCTGATTAGCCTGACCAGGAAGCCTGTTCACACGGGCGGTATCCTTTATTGAAGGCAACCAGGTTGGCGGGAGATATTCGACCGGAAAAAAGGGATAATATGTTTCTGAGTTGATCAGGGAAAAGTTTGCGTTTAGCACAATGCCGTCAAAAGGCTTAGGCAGCCACCTGAAATTGGTCTGAATCTCAAATTCAGCGCCCCAGACGATGGTGGGATCCTCTGAATTTATTGGATTTGTGATATTCATACCATACGTTGGATTAAAATCCGGGTCACCCAATATATTGTTACCGCTGTAATCTACATACGTAATATCTATATCAACATTCTCAATTTTTTTATAGAATGCACCCGCCGATACCAGGCCGAACCTTGAGTAATAGTTAAGGAAAACATCATAATTCCATGCGGTAGGCAACTCCAGGTCCAGGGATCCCCGGTGGACGATGTTTTCTTCGGGCCTGCCAGCGTAATTTATTCTCTCAAAGGGTGTAAGACTCATAAAATCGGGCCGGGTCATTGTTTTGGTTGCAGCAAGCCTGATGTTGAGTTCCTTAATAAAGTTATATTTAATATGGAACATAGGCAGCCAGTTTCTTATCGTACGGTTCCCGGTTGTATCGTTCTGAATCGCAATTAGATCTCTGGAGTAACCTACGGTTCCTGTATATTCATTAAAATCCTGCTCGAACCGGATCCCGGGTAGAATCATCAGGTTCCCTATGTTGATCTCAGCCATCAGGTAGCCTGCCATGATCCTTTCCAGGGCGATAAACTCATTATACGGAGAATTCAAACTTTTCCGCCACAGTGAATCAACACCTGCGAACTTGTCGTAATGCTCCGCCTTAATCTTATCATCAAATGCATAGGGCATCACATAGGACGGTCCCATAGCGAATGTGTATCCCTCAAATTCAGAGTCTAAAAAATTCTCCACATAGATATTCCTCCCCAGCCTGGTTACATCGGGGTACTCTGCGATAAAGGCGTTGTAGTAACGGACTCCATCGAATATTGAGTAGGAATTTATATCCCGGTCCCTGTATTTCTGGCGGATTTTCCCTCCTGCCTTTATGTAGCCGTTCAGTCCGCCTGAGGCAAACAGGGGGACTTTTAAATCAAGCTGGCCGGTATAATTTCTGTCAGTGATCTTGTTGTCACCGCGTCCGAAGCCGGCACCTCCGGGAACGTCATCCAGTTCGTACCTGATATAATTGGTGAGTACGTGAGGTGGGGCATCTAAAGGAAAACCTGATTCAAAAGCAGCAGACCTTTCCACGCCCGTACTATATCTGTATGGGACTTCATTCCCGATTCTTGAATGAGATAAGGAGTAGCTGATCAACACCCTGTTTAAATCATGGTTACCCCGCAGCTGGAAAGAGTGAAGATCCAAATTTTGGTATTCGTGTCTTATCCCGTAGGCTAAATCGTTGTTGGGTTGATTGATATGAATATTCCGGTCCAGTTTATCCTTTTCAGTAAGGGTATAGAAGTAATCGAATACTATTTTCCCGGTTTTCATTTTGTAATCGGCCGTAAAACTTGCATTGTAGCGGTCCCTGGTTTCAATTTTATTTTCAAGGTCCATATCCTTAACCCTGAACGACGGATTGCCTTCTGAATCTATACTTTGTAGTTCGTAACTGGCATCAAACACATCTGTATTCCGGTTTGCACGGTGAAAGGTAAATGTACCGAGAAGGCCGATGCGGTTATCCAGGAACCGGTTACCAAGGGAAACGCTGCCTTTGTAAGTTCCAAGATTTTTTATCAGACCGTGATAGCCGGTCTCCAAATGAACACGTCCCTGAAGTCCCTCATCAGCAGTTTTTGTCAGGAGGTTTATGGATCCGCCGATAGCGTCTGCATCCATATCAGGTGTGATTGCTTTATATACCTCAATTCCCTCAAGAATATCAGAAGTTATCATGCTGAGATCCACAGACCGGTCACCACTTCCCGTGGCAGGAATTCTTATTCCATTGACGGTAATCGAATTAAACCTTGGTGATACTCCCCGTACAGTCACTTTTGAGCCTTCTCCTCCACTTCTGTCTATGGAGATTCCCGGCAGACGGCTGATGGATTCTGCAGCATTCACATCCGGTACACCTTCGATATTATCTTTTGAAACAACATTCACAATGGTATTGGAATTGGCCTGTTTGTTAAGCGCTGCAACCTGTCCCCTCATCACGGCAGTAATAACCACCTCTTCTCCCATAATTGATTCGGCCAGCAGGGTAGTCGATTCTAGTGGGTGTACCTCCCCTCCTGTTATATTAACGGGCAGTTCATGATCTGCAAATCCGATAAAACTGATTACTATTGTCTGCTCCCCGGCTGGTACATTTTCAAGCCGGTACAAACCTTCCTCATCCGAAACTGTCCCGATTGTAGTTCCCTTTACATATACATTTGCAAAAGCCAGGGGTTTACTGTTAGAACCGTCGATCACTTCACCTATAATGATGCCTGATCGCTGTGCAAACAGAAATGCAGGCAGGGTGACAAAGATCGAAAATGATATTATAAGAATTTTTTGCAGTTTCATATGTATCAAGTCTTGTTCTGCAGGGTTGTTTAATCATTACTTATCTCAATTTTATGATTTTATTCTATACAAACCATAAAAGGTAACCTGACAAAAACATGACAATAGTATGACAAACCAAACCTGGTCCACCTTTGAGGGGAGATTAAAACCAGGTGTGTGTTCATTAATACACTGAATATTACACTATTCTCATACAAGTTAAGCCATTAGAGCCATAAAGTCAACAGGGCGTAGTTTCTTCAAGACACCTGAAACTGCTGAAATATCTGCGATGAAAATAGTTGTTAGTTCAGGAACTGAACCGGGAATCCACTAAAAAAATTATATTTGTATCTGTACTGCAGGAGGCCGATGTTGGCGCTCCTGCAGATATATGTGGCAAACTGATGCAGGAGAGCGAATTTCTAAAAAAGTGTCTTGATCTCATTGAGGATAAAGTTCCCTGGGGCCCCCGCAAAGAGTGGACTACTTACAACTTCTCGCGCTTGAGCCAGAATGTGAAGGAAGCGTCCGGAATTACCCTGAGTACGCGAACTCTTCGCAGATTATGCAATAATTACAAAAGCTATAAACCGCAGACTGCAACGAAAAATGCGATGGCTATTTATCTGGGGTATCAGGATTGGGAGGATTTGAAGTCTGACTTCTCTGATTCAGGATCTTCCAGTTTGATCCGCAGAAGGAGCTACAGGAAAAGCTTTAAATCTTTCATGGCAGATGCCATTAAAAGTATCTGGTTCTATGTAGTCCTTATCCTGGCAGCTCTTCTGATAATCATTGTGCTCTATTACCCTGAGCTGATGCTTAAATTAAACTCATCCCGGGTGGAATTCACATCGAACTATGAAATTGGGACTGCTCCCCAGAGGGTCACCTTTTTTTATGATGTGAGTCGGGTCAATTCCTCCAACATCTTTATAAATGAGAATTTTTATGATGATGGCAATATCATTCCTGTCAATAAGAACAGGCACTATTTCACCAGTGATTTTGAACTCCCTGACCATTATTCGGTGAAGATCATGGCCAAAGGTGAGCGGCTATCCTGTATCAGGATCCATGTGATTTCCAATGGTTGGGAAGGGGTCATCAATGATCAATACGTGGGGAGGTTGGATCACAGTTATAGCCCAGGCATGATGACTTATCCCACAGACACGGTGGCCAAATATGTAACTGGTGGCGTTGACAATCTCCTTGAATTCAGGAATATCAGAGAGTTTGGTATCCTGGCTGACAATATGACATTGGAGACAGAGATTAGAAATTTGCCAGATTCTTCATTCAGTGAATGCCTGGAATCGACAGTTCAACTGATCAATCTTCATGGGAGGGTTGGATTTGATTTTGTAAAAACCGGTTGTCCGAATTCCATGCTCCAGGCCGAGTTTGGGGATGTGCTACTGAATGGGGAATTCCAGGATCTGGATGCCTTTTACCAGGATTTCTCTGAATGGCGGAAAGTTACGATATCAATCCATGACAAGCGAATCTATGTCTCCCTGGAAGATCGGGAAATCTACTCTGTGAAATACAGTGACCCACTTGACGAGGTTAAAGGAATAGCCTATAAATTCAGGGGCCTTGGTGAAGTGAATTATGTGAAGCTTTACAACGGTGAAGGAACTCTGGTATACGAGGATAACTTTTAATACCTGCCTTTCAGGTTGAACTGGAAGAGGTAAACCATTCAAAACCGGTTAATCGGGGATGACTCTGAAAAAAAACAACTTTCGCTGGCTAATCCTGACCCTGTTATTCATTGCTACCACCATCCTATATGTCGACCGGGCTGCGCTTGGCATCCTGGCACCGGAGTTGCAATCTGAGATCGGCTGGACAGAGCAGCAATATGGGCTGATCAATACGGCATTTATGGTAGCCTATGCGCTCTGTTTCCTCATGATGGGGTGGGTCATCGATCAGATCGGAACGAAACGGGGCTACCTCCTGTCCATTGCAATCTGGAGTATTGCCGCCATGGGACATGCACTGGCCCGTAGCTGGATTGGTTTTGCGGTTGCCCGGTTTAGTCTGGCAGTTGGACAGTCAGGAAATTTCCCAAGTGCCATCAAAGCGGTGGCAGAGTGGTTCCCTAAGAAGGAGAGGGCCCTTGCAGTGGGTTTATTTAATGGGGGATCCAATATGGGAACCCTCCTTGCACCGCTCATTATTCCTCCCCTGGTGATTGCTTTAAATGATTGGCGTGTGGGATTTTTATGGACATTTCCCATTAGTCTCATATGGATGTTCTTATGGTACAGGAACATGAAGAATCCTTCCAACCACAAACGGGTAAGTCAGGCAGAACTTCAGCATATACAAAGTGACAGCGATGTTACTCAGGGTGAGCGCAGGATGCGCTGGCGTGAAATAATACCGCATAGAGGGCTCTGGGTGATTGCCCTTGCCAAGTTTATGGCCGATCCCATCTGGTGGTTCTACCTCTTCTGGAGTGCCAAGTTTCTTTACAGCAAATTTGATATTGATCTGAAGCAGATCGGATTGCCATTCTTTACCATTTATCTTCTCTCCTGGTTGATAGGGATCTTCCTGGGCTGGCTCTCTTCCCGGTTCCTCAAAAAAGGGATGGGCATCAACAAGGGACGTAAGCTGGGCCTTTTGGCCTGTGGTATTTTTGCAATCCCTGTGGTGTTTGTACCCCATACAGAGAATTTGACCACCGCTGTGATATTAATTGCCCTGGCTGCAGGAGGACACTGTGGCTGGTCGGCTAACATCTTCGCCTTGATGTCTGATATTTTTCCCAAACAAGCTGTTGCATCGGTGGCCGGTTTGGGTGGATTTGCAGGAGCCATCGGAGGTGCCATTACTGCTTTTCTGGTTGGAATGATCCTGCAGGATATTGGTACGGATGGATATGCCATTCCATTTGCAGTCGCAAGCGTAGGTTACCTTGTTGCCCTGGGACTAATGCATCTAATTATGCCCAGGTTCAAACCAGTAAAGATGGAGCGTGACAATACTAAAGCGCAATTATGAATTCCAGGGAGCGAACCATTATGGCCGTCAATCATCAGGAACCTGACCGGGTCCCGTATGATCTGGGAGGGACCACCGTAACAGCCATTACGCGAAGTGCGTACCTTGGAGCCATGCAACTGCGGAATCAGAGCGACAAAATTAAAACCTCTGAGATTGATCCCATTCAGCAGATCATCATTCCCTCTGAGACCAATCTTCAGAAGCTCAATGTGGATACGCGCAGGATCGGTGCACACCGGATCCCTGGTTTTGAGTGGGAGAAGGTGATGGGCTATGAGAAAATCAGTGTCACAGATCTTTATGGATGTAATTGGGAATATCACAGGGAGAAGGACCTCTATTTCAATCAGTCTACCTTTCCCCTGGAGAAGTATGGAACACTCTCCGAGGCG
>JAUVKN010000240.1 GCA_030596245.1 Bacteroidia bacterium
AATTTGTGCATCTCCTGTGCTTGTTCAGGCGAAGCTACCACACCGGTACCTATGGCCCACACAGGCTCGTAGGCAATTACCACCTGACCGATCTCATCATTGGTAAGATCCTTCAATCCCACATTCAGTTGCTCTTTTACCACATCAAATAATTTTCCGCTCTCGCGCTCCTCAAGTACTTCACCGCAACAGTAGATGGGTTTTAACCCCTGGGAGAGAGCCAGCTTCACCTTTTTATTCAATAATTCATTGTCTTCATTATGATATGCCCGACGTTCTGAATGACCGATAATCACATATTCTACCCCTGCTGAAACAAGCATTTCAGGAGATACTTCACCTGTATATGCTCCTGAGGGTTCAGCTGCACAATCCTGCGCACTCAGCTTCACATTCTCTATCAGCTCCTTGATCTTGCTTAAATGGGTAAATGGTGGTGCGATAATAACCAGTGCATCGCTTGTTTTTTCCTTCTCCAGTTTCTCAACAGATTTGGCAAGTTCCATACCATCCTTTAAAAGGGTATTCATTTTCCAGTTACCAGCAACAATTTTCTTTCTCATATTTAATCTAAGTTATTTAAATTCTTGTTTAAAAATAGCAAATAATCGGTATGTACTTATGATGGTCAACACTTTATACTTTGATGGGTGAAATGTACCGGGACAACAAAAGGAATACCACCACTCCCATGACAAAAACAACCACCACATGACGTTCCCTCTTCTTCGCTTCTCTCTCAAAAACCAATTCTGGAATGAATCGGTCAAAATCCAACACATCGAATGAGAACTCCTCGTAGATACCGGCTTCCATAAGCAACTGGGCCTCTTCGTCCATAGGAGCCGAAGCATTTCCAATCAATTCGGTCCATTCGGGATCCAGCTCTTCGATGGAAGGAAAATCGCGGTTTCCCCATTTCCCGATAATGGCGCCATTTTTCAGAAGTAAAAAACCAGGATTGGAGCGAACTATGGTTTTCAGCATAATTTCATCGGCCGCCTGGAATTCGTAACCCAGTCCCAGGGATGAGGAGATGGACTCCAGTTCATCGGTTGGAGATGAGGTTACTGCATAGAACGTGAAATCATCTGCCAGGATCTCCAATTGCGACCAATCCCGGGCATTGAGCAATCCGGATTCCTCTGCTTTTGAGAGATCATAACTGAACATCAGCAAGCTATAGCCCTTGTCATTCAATATTTCATCAACCATATCCATTCCATAGACATCCATAATGGCAAAATCATGGATGGGTGGCTCATACCCCTTCTTCACCAGCTTGGATTCACTGCTTTTAAACTCCCACAGCATGGTATCCCTGGGGTAGTCCTCAATACTGAATGATGCTGACTTACCTGACTCCCTGTTCCTGTATATGAGTGTTGATTCATACACATCAACAGGTGCACCTTCAGGAATCCCCATCTCGTCCACGATGACAGTTCCCACATTATAAGGCCTGAAATCTAGAAGAGGCAAATGATTATAGTTCCATACTGAAAACCAGGAGATTCCAGTGAATAAACAGATCACGACCATCCACTCCTTGAACAGATTACCTGTAACTATTTCGAGCTTCCTGTTAAAATAGAGGGTCAGGACAAAGAGCATCAGAATCAAGTTTTTCAGGAAAGTCTGCCAATTTGTAAGGATCAGTGCATCACCAAAACAACCGCAATCCGAAACCGGATTAAACAGGGCCAGAATCAAAGTGAGCAGGGTAAAAAAGAGCATAAACCACATAAGGACCCAGTAAACAACTCTCCTTCGATATCCAAGGATCAGGGTGATCCCCAACACCAGTTCAAATGCAGAAAGAAATATACCCAAAGGGAGTGCAACTCCATCGAGGAACCCTATCCCGAAAGCAGTGAAATAGTCCGAAAATTTATAAGCCGATCCCAGCGGATCTATCACTTTCACAAATCCACTAAAGATGAAGACAATCCCTAAAATTATTCGGCTTATTACCCTGACGTACTTCACTGTTTTTTCTCAATTTGTTTTACGATCAAATCCGAAATCTCCGCAGGGGAGAGCATGTTGCCGCCTGCATCCGTACAATCGACCAATCCAAGGTCATCCACATGCTCCTGAAGCGACAGATAAATCTGACGCACCCGCTCCTGGAAATCCAGGCTCTCTTCATGGATATCCCGCTCACCTTTCAGGTAGGCACGATCATCCCCGTCACGTTTCATGTTCAGTTGTTGTCTTGTGAATTCAAAAGGAACGTTCAGGTAGAGATTAATATCGGGGCGTGGCAGGTTGTTATAACCGAACTCAAACTCAAGGATCCAATCCCTCAATTTGTGGCTTTCGTTCTGATTTTCGAGCTTGGCGCACTGAAATGCGATGTTCGAATAGACATACCTGTCAACAATAACCAAATAACCATCATCCATCCACTGCAGGATCTTTGAGGCAGCATCCGACCTGTCCCCGGCAAAGATCAGTGCCACCAGGTAAGGATCCACCTGATCGTTGGCCCCCATCTCTCCCCTTAGAAATCTGGCTACCAATTCCCCATAAACACCCTCCTCCAGACGTGGAAAGTGGAGGTATTTATAAGGCACAGATTCTTTTTCGAGGTAATCCCTAAGAAGATTTAGCTGGGTAGATTTACCCGAACCATCCAATCCCTCTATCACAACAAAGCGCATGAACCTTTTTCGGATTATTTAATGTATTTTTGGATTCAGTTTCCAAACTTACAAAATATCGTCTCAACCCATCGTAATTAGATGAAGAACTTCTCCACATCCGGGGCCCTCTTTTCAAGGAATCTTTCATTGAATCTCAATGGCAACATCCTTGACCTTTCAACTCCCAGGGTCATGGGGATTATCAATGCAACACCAGACTCATTTTATGAAGGAAGCCGGCTGCCAGATCCCGGTCAGGCAGTTCAGGTGGCCAGGGAGATGCTCCGTCAGGGAGCCGATATCCTGGACGTAGGAGCGGTATCCTCCAGACCTGGTGCTGAAGAGATATCTGAAGAGGATGAGTTGAACAGGCTCTCTCCAGTGCTGGAAGCTTTAAGAAATCAGATCCCGGAGTGTGTCATTTCTGTTGATACCTGGCGATCCGGTGTGGCCAGTGTGGTCCATGAGCGTTTTGGTATTGATATGATCAATGATATATCGGCCGGACAACTGGATCCGGCTATGTTCTCCACCGTTGCCAAAAAGGGCTTATCCTATGTGATGATGCATATGCAGGGAACTCCCCCAAGCATGCAGGAGGCCCCGCAATATGACAATGTGGTAAATTATCTGCTACAGTTCTTTGGAGAACGGGTACACAAACTACGTAAACTGGGAGTGAATGATATCGTGATTGATCCTGGATTCGGTTTTGGAAAGAGAGTGGACCAGAACTATAAAATTCTATTGAATCTGGATGCATTTCAGGTGCTGGAGCTACCACTGATGGTGGGTATATCGCGTAAATCAATGATTTACAAGACGTTGGAATCCGATCCGGAACATTCATTAAATGGAACGACTGCTGCTCATATGGCGGCACTGCTGAAGGGTGCCAATCTGTTGCGTGTTCATGATGTAGAGGCGGCCGTAGAGACGGTGAAGATCTTTCAACAGATTGTGAATAGCCGTACCCAGAGCGTTTAACATCTTTTACTAAATTTGGCAACAGATCCATTACCATGCTCAGTGCATTTATACATATCCGCCTGCTCGACGTAATTGACATTATCCTGGTGGCCATCCTCCTCTACCAGTTATACATGTTGATCAGGGGTACTGTCGCCTACAGCATCACACTTGCCATTGCAACAATCTACATTTTCTGGTGGGCCGTAAGGGCACTAAAAATGGAATTGCTCAGCAGCATCCTGGGATCAGTACTGGGTGTGGGTGTAATTGCTCTGATTATTGTGTTCCAGCAGGAGATCCGAAGGTTTCTGATCTTTATTGGATCCAGGTATGTGGACGGGAACAGGATCAGCTTTGAGAAAATACTGAATATCAAGTTTGATACCAAATCACAGGTTAAGATCCGGTCGATTCTCAAAGCAGTCATGCAATTCTCCCAGGAGAAAACCGGTGCTTTGATTGTGATTAAGCGAAAATCCAACATGGACATGTATGCCGAAACCGGTGATATTTTGAATGCCGAGACTTCCAGCAGACTCTTTTCCAGCATTTTCAATAAAACCAGCCCCCTGCATGACGGAGCGGTTATTGTGGATAATGACAAAGTGAAAGCAGCACGGGTAATCCTGCCTGTCACCGAAGTATTAGACCTTCCTCCCGAATACGGATTACGCCACCGGGCAGGACTGGGTATTTCGGAAGTGACCGATTCCCTGGTCATCATTGTATCTGAAGAGACAGGTGAGATATCCATGGCAGAAAATGGGATCCTGCAGAAGAATATCCCCTCCAGGGTGTTGAAGCAGAAACTGGAAGATGACTTCAGTTAATCTAAGACCTTCTTAACTCTTCAGGATGGGCTTCTCTTTTCCACGAATGAGCCTGGCAATATTGGAGCGGTGTGTAATCAGTACCAGCACCACCACCAACAATGAGAATATCTTGATGGTAAGATATTCTGTTCTGAACACCAGGATGATCCATACCGGGTAAGTGAGTACTGCAACAAGTGAACTCAGTGCAGATATCCTGGTAACCAGGAAGACCAGCAGGTAGATCCCCATTGCTGCCAGTGCAGCAAATGGGTGAATGGCCAGTCCAACCCCCGTAATTGTGGCCACCCCCTTCCCTCCCCTGAATCCGGCAAATACGGGGAAGATATGACCAACAACAGCCAGCAGACCCAACCCGATTTTCAGGATCATCCAACCCTCCGAACCGGGAACAATCTCATCCTGCACAATGGTCAGGTTGACCGCCAGGAAACCTTTAAACATATCCAGAATCAGCACCGCCGATCCGATGGGTTTCCCCAGCACTCTGAAGGCATTGGTGGCCCCGGCATTACCGCTGCCATGTTCACGCAAATCTACTCCTTTTAAGGCCCTTCCCAGCCAGACAGATGTTGGTATGGAACCCAACAGGTAGGCCAGGCATGCCACGAAAATAATTAATAACATAATAGACAATATATATATAAAAACACTGTTATCCGACTAATTTATCAAGTCGGTAATTTTTCTTCTGTATAGCCCCTAAACAGGGCATCGTTGTTTCAGTTTTCAAAATGACCTCCCCCTTTTTTTGCCCCAAATAGGGCTAACTGCAATGAACCATCTGGCGATCCTCTGGCTATTTTCTGGATGACCGTTAGCAGTAATTGGGCAATCAGCGTACACCAGACCTGGGTTCTGATAGCATTCTCGTTTTCACCATATAAGTAGTGTAGTTGGAAATTCTGCTTCATTTTCTTAAACAGCAGCTCTATGCCCCAGCGTTTCTTGTATAGGAAAGCGACTTCCTCAGCTGGAATGTCGAAGCTATTGGTTAAAAATTCATAATACCGGTTTTTCTCATCCTGGTAGCAGACCTTTCTTAACTGAATTTGTTTTAAGACCTTCATTTGTCTTTTGCCAGTTTCGTCTTCAGAGTGGTATTCCATCTCTATGATCTCATCCCTGAGCACTTTAGCTTTTCCTTTCTTTCGGTAATGCACACGGTTAACCTCTATAACGGTATATACTGCATTCGTTTAAAGATCGGCTGTCCGACAAACTTTATTTCTGTATTTTTACTCATGTTGTATTTGTTTTCGCAAAAACTAAATTACAACATGAAGGGGAAACCTCCGGGGAGTACCCTTCTATTTATTATTTTAGTCGGTCACTACTGATTAAGTATCTATTGAAATCAACCTATAGTTATTTTAAACTATGTAATAATTATATATTTGTGTTACGATTTCAATATTAGTAACACCATGAATGTAAGCTGCCGGATAATATTTTTACAAACATGGTAACACGAATATTATTTTATTAACACTTATTGTGGTTCTTATTCTATAAACGATGTCAATGAATTTTAGACTGTACTGTCTTCTAATAGTTGCTTTTTTATTTTCATGTTCAGGAAGTATTGATAATAAATACGAAAAGAACAAAAGGGTAATCACTGACATGATTGGGCGTGAAGTAATAATACCTTCAAAGATTGAGAAAATATTGGCAATACGATCCGGCGCATTACGATATGTAGTCTATCTTAATGCTTCCGATTTGGTTACAGGTGTTGAAGAATATGAAAAAAGGCGTTCTACGCCATATCTTATGGCTCATCCTGAATTAAGAGAACTCCCGTCAATAGGAACAGGTAACTATGCCGAACCCGAACTAATTACCTCTATCAATCCCGATTTGATTTTCTGCACGTATGCAAATAACGGTGAGGCAGAACAACTACAGAGAAAAACGGGTATTCCCGTTCTTGCTGTTAAATACGGAGATTTTACTGAAAATATTGATGTTATGTTTTCGGCGTTAAAATTTATGGGTAAAATCCTTGATAAAGAAGAAAGAGCCGATTCACTGATTAACTATATTAATAATTGTATATCAGACCTTAACAACAGAACAAAAGATGTTCCTGAGGCAGAAAATCCCGGTATTTATATAGGGGGCCTTGCTTCTCATGGTTCTCACGGATTAGTATCCACCATGTCGCCTTTCGCTCCATTTGAATTTGTAAACGCCGTTAATGTAGCTTCTGTTTTCGACAAAAGAGTTTCTTCTACAATTAAAGTCACATTCATTGATAAAGAACAATTAATTTACTGGAACCCTGAAAAGATATTTATTGATGCTTCCGGATTAAAAAATATTAAAAACGAACTAAGTAAGGATAAAACTCTGGCAAATTCAATTGATGCTTTTA
>JAUVKN010000135.1 GCA_030596245.1 Bacteroidia bacterium
ATTTAAAGAAAGATGAGAAAGCGATCCTTGATCTTCCTGAAAAAATCGCACGGCAGAAGAAAATCAAATTTGTGATTTGTATTGATGAATTCCAAAAAATTGCTGAATTTAACAATAGTCATTTCCTCCAGGAGCGACTTCGTTCTCACTGGCAGGATCAAAGCAATACTTGCTATTGTCTGTTTGGAAGTAAACGGCATCTGATTGCTGATTTGTTCACTTCCAGGTCCCAACCGTTTTATCGATTCGGAGATTTAATTTTTTTACAAAGAATCAAACCGAAGCATTGGTATGCTTTTATTGAAAAACAATTTACTGCCTCCGGAAAATCAATCAGCAGGGATATAATAACCCGAATTTTAGAGGTAACGGCAAATCATCCATATCATATCCAACAGTTCACCCACTATTTATGGAGGCTTACCAAAGATGAAACAGACCTTAAAATCTTTGATATAGCATTAGAGGAGTTACTATTAAACAATGATATTCTTTTCAAAAGGGAAATTGAGAATCTTACACCTCTTCAATTAAGATACCTGGCAGCTATTGTAAACAAAGAGCCCCATTTGAATTCTATGAAAACCATTGGCAAATATAAACTGGGATCTCCAGGTAACCTGAGCACCATAAAAACAGCTTTGGAGATGAAAGAAATCATTGATTTCTATGAATCAAAACCCACATTTATCAATCCGCTTTTTGAGTACTGGTTAAAAAATATAACTCTATGAAAAAGTGCCTTCTTTATCGTGACTTCCTCGCGTGCCTGGTTCTATCCCTGGCTTTTGTTTCGTGTGGCACTCCCCGGCAAATCGACAATCAAAGTACTGATCCTCCAAATGTGATCATCATACTTTCTGATGATCAGGGTTGGGGCGACCTCAGCATCAATGGCAATACAAATCTCTCTACACCCAACATAGATATGCTGTCGGCCAATGGAGCAAGTTTTGAACGATTTTATGTGTGTGCGGTATGTTCACCCACCCGTGCAGAGGTGCTGACCGGAAGGTACCATCCAAGGGGAGGTGTCTATTCCACCTCAGCAGGAGGAGAGAGACTGGATCTGGATGAAACCACCATAGCGGATCTGTTCAAGAGTGCAGGATACGCTACGGCAGCTTTTGGGAAATGGCACAATGGAATGCAATATCCCTACCATCCAAATGGAAGAGGATTTGATGAATTCTATGGATTCTGTTCAGGTCACTGGGGAAACTACTTCAGTCCGGTGTTGGAACATAATGGAGAACTTGTCAGGGGAGAAGGCTTTGTGATCGACGACTTTACAGAAAAGGCAATGGCCTTTATTGAAAAGAACCAGGATCAGCCCTTCCTTGTTTATCTCCCCTATAACACTCCACACAGCCCCATGCAGGTACCTCAACAGTGGTGGGCAAAGTTTGAAAACAAAGCACTTGAAAAGCTACATCGGGAACCGGAGAAGGAGAATATCAGGCACACCAAAGCTGCCCTGGCCATGTGTGAGAATATCGATTGGAATGTGGGGAGAGTGGTTGATAAGATCATGGAGCTTGGACTCGAGGAAAATACCATCATCGTTTATTTTGCTGACAATGGGCCAAATGGATGGCGCTGGAACGATGGCATGAAAGGCCGTAAAGGCTCCACCGACGAAGGTGGGGTAAGGTCTCCCCTGTTTATTCAGTGGACCGGTGTGATAGAAGCCGGGAAAAACATTTCGCAAATTGCAGGGGCCATTGACCTGTTGCCATCGCTTGTTGATCTGACAGGGATAGAAGGGACTACGAATAAACCACTTGATGGCATCAGTCTGAAACCACTGCTCATGGAAAGGGATCATGAATGGGAAGATCGACTGATTTTTAACCATTGGCGAAATGCCACCAGTGTTCGAAGTCAGCAATACCGCCTTGGTCGAAATAACCATCTATTTGATATGGTGCATGATCCGGGTCAAAAAACTGACATATCACAGCAATATCCCGAAATTCTGCAACAATTAATGGATGCGGAAAAGGCATGGGAAAAGGAGGTTTTGATTGAACTCCCTGCAAAAGACAACCGACCATTTCCAATTGGGCATCCACGCTATAGTTTTACTCAGCTTCCGGCAAGGGATGGTATCTCATCTGGAAACATTCAACGTTCGAACCGTTACCCCAATTGCTCATTCTTTACCAACTGGATCGGTACAGAGGACAAGGTCACCTGGGATGTGGAAGTTCTGGCTGATGGTGAATTTGAGGTTGTATTATATTATACCTGCTCTGAAGAAGATGTTGGTTCTGTCATTGAACTTGAATTTGGGGCAAACAAACTTACCGGACAAATTACCGAAGCCCATGATCCTCCATTAACGGGAATGGAAAATGACAGGGATCAAAGGATCGAGTCGTATGTGAAAGATTTCAAACCGCTAAATCTTGGCACCGTCTATCTCAATAAGGGTACGGGAAAACTCAGTGTAAAAGCATTGGAGATTCCCGGATCACAGGCAATGGACCTGAGACTTCTTATGCTTACAAGAACAGACAGGTTAAAGATTGATTGAAAATGGCAGATGTTTGATTATTAAGTGATTTTTCATTATTTTTGACATATATTGTCAAAATAATTATGGTCAAAATGGAAAGCTTTGGGGAGACCATCAGAAGGTGCAGGATGGATAAAAAACTACCATTAAGGAAAATTGCAGCTTACCTTGATATTGATCAGGCAGTCCTCAGCAAAATAGAAAGGGGAAAGAGGAAGGCTACCCGTGACCAGGTTTTGGATCTTGCCCGATTTTTTAAAATAGACAAGGAAAGCCTTCTGGTAGCCTGGCTCTCAGATAAAATTGTGCACGAGCTTACTGAAGAGAATAGCTCATTAAAAGTTCTTCAGGTAGCTGAAGAAAAAATTGCATATAAGACCTTCAGAAGGACCAGCAGGGCTACCATCATCAGGAAAATCAAGAGCGTATTAAAAGAGTTCCCGGCCATAGAAAAAGCCTGGTTGTTTGGATCGTTTGCACGAAAGGATGATACACCCGATAGTGATATAGATATTCTGATTGATGTTCAGAATGAAACTGTATTTACCCTTTTTGATATTTCGGAGATTCAGGAGAAGCTCAAACTTTCGCTCAACAGGAGGGCTGATATAGTCATGAGAAGAGCATTAAGACCCCAAGTAAGAGAGAGGATAAAACAAGATCTGAAATTAGTCTATGAAACCGGAGAAACCAATAAGCAGGGAACGGATTGAACATATCCTGTATTCCATTCTGAATATCCAATCCTTTACCAAGGGCTACTCTTTGGAGGAGTTCGAACACGATTTAAAGGTCTATTATGCATGCTTATACCAATTTGCAGTAATAGGCGAAGCGATCATGAACATCGACAATGAGATACTAAAGAAATATGATTATCCATGGTATAAAGTGAAGTCGTTTCGCAATTTCATTATGCATGAATACCATGCCGTTGATGCAAGGGTGGTTTGGGACACAATAATTTTGATACTGCCAGGATTCACAGATATTGTGGAGCAAATCCTTGAAAGAGAGTTCAAATAGGGTGACTAGTCCTTGATCCGTTAAACCCTCAAACCAATCACACAAACATCATCGATTTGTTCAATCTTGCCACGCCAGCTTTCAAAGGCATTGTCAGTAGTAAGCGTACTTGGAAGGAAAAGGTTAGCAATGAATCCTCACCCCTTCTTTTGATTCTCAGATCAACGGATTCACCTGACCTGCCATACAACAGCTGCTTTATATCCTTTGAGCTAAATCCCCTTCCGGAAACCAAGGAATCATTGATCATAATAATCTGGTCCCTAAACCGCATACCCGCTTTATCTGCAGGACTTTTTGGTACCAGGTTAGAAACCTGCACCGTATCATTTTGAATTACAATATTGTATATACCAGTGATGCCATCGTACACAATCATCTTAGTCTGTGCAAAAGTCATCAATGGCAATACCAGAAAAACAATTCCTAGAAATCTTCGGAGGGAAATTTTCATTTTTTCTCGGCTCTTAATTCGATATGCATTATGGGTGAGCAACTGCGAATCTGCTGGGATCAACCCCAAATAAAGATATGACCTGGAATGGAATTAACCAAAAGAAATGTGATCAGAAACGGACTAGTTGACTTATATTGAATTAGTTATTAACTTGCATAAAACCGATCCTCCAACCCAACATGTCTGGCAATCCCAACAAATTATACCAATTCTGGCAGGAGTTAAAAAGAAGAAGAGTCGTTCACGTCATCACGGTGTATGCCTCAGCTGGCTTTGTGATCATCGAGCTGGTCAATAACCTTACAGAACCCCTGAGCCTGCCACCCGGGCTCTCCACCATTGTGGTCGTCATATTGGCTGTTGGATTTCCGCTTGCCGTCATCCTGGCCTGGATCTATGATCTGACTCCGGAGGGGATTGAGAAGACCTTACCTGTCGAAGAGATCGGGGATAAATCCAAAGTCAAAGTACCCAATGCCTGGAGGATCACTACCTATGTTAGTTTTGTGGTCATTGTGGGATTAGTGACCCTCCACATTGTTGGTGGTCCCAAAGAGCTACGTGCAGGTGATATCAAGTCGTTGGTCATACTGCCCTTTGATAATTTTACAGGGGATGACCAACTTGAATATTTTGTCGCGGGTATGCATGGTTCCCTGATCGGTGATATGGGACGAATCAGTGGCTTGCGCGTGATTGGCAAGACATCAGCCAACACCTATAAGGCAACGGAGATGTCTGCTCCGGAAATTGCACAGGAGCTGGATGTGGATGCCGTGGTGGAGACCCAGGTCATGTGTCTTGGCGACTCTATCTGCCTGCAAGTAAGGATTGTTACTCCATTCCCGGAAGAGAAACAGCTCTGGGTGGCCGATTACAAGGAGGAGAGAAGTAAGATCCTGAACCTCTATAACCGGGTCACAAAGCAGATTACCGATGAGGTGATGATCGAATTAAGCTCAGAGGAGGAGCGTCAACTGGCTAAAACTGAAACCGTGGACATTGAAGCATACGATGCTTATATCCGTAGTTATGCCTACTGGGGGGATTTGAGTAAGCAGGGCCTGGATAAGGCCTACGAATATCTCAGCCAGGCCATAGTGAAGGATCCGGACTGGGCGCCCTTGTATGCAGGGATGGCACAGGTTTGGGTGGGACGCCTGCAAACCGGCAGGGTAGAAACAACCCTGGGGAGACAAAAGATTCATGAAAATATCAACAGAGCGTTTGAACTCGATCCCGATTTTGCAGATTCACATTTCATAAATGGCATCATCTCCACCTGGACCGACTGGAACTGGGAGAAGGGGGAAAAAGAGTTCCTGAGGGCTCTTGCACTTAATCCCAATGATGTGATGTCACGTATGTATTATGCCCATTTGCTTATGATTCTCCAGAGAAAAGATGAAGCATTGACCCAGGGCCGGCTTGCAGTTGATCTGGATCCTCTAAATCCTTTAATCCTCGGCTTATACTCTGTAGTGCTTAAGGGTGCGGGAAAGTTCCAGGAATGCTATGATTTCATTCAAAAAGGGCTTTCTATCGATCCGGAAAATGGCTTTACCCGGGGGCAGCTGGGAAGAGCTTACTATCACCTGGGGGAATACGATAAAATGTTCGAAGGTTCTAAAAAAAATTTATCCCAGCTTTTCGAACCGGGAGTCATTCAAACCATTGATTCCATCTATAAAGAAGAAGGTTTTTCTGCCGCGTATGAGAAGATTGTTCGCCAGTGGGAATTATATGATGATGAGCATTATAATGCTCCGGGATCTCTGGCCTGGCTATATTATATCATCGGCGAGTATGAAAATGCCCTGGATGACCTTGAAGCGGGGTATGAAATGCGCGAGCCCAATATGCCATATATAGGTACAGGTATTGAATTTGAAGCTTTGCACGATAGTACCCGCTTTATTGCCATTCTTAAGAAGATGAACCTTCCTTCGAACATAGACTGATCTATTAAAAGCGTCGGGTTTACTTCTTAGTCAGCAGAAGTGCGGGCAACAGAACAAGGTCATACACCAGTGCCAGAAAAACATTGATGCTTACAAAAATGCCCAGGTTGATAATGGGAATGTAATTGGAAAAGATCCTGATATGAATTTTCTTGTCAGTCAACTCCGGTACCAGTTAATAAACTCGTCCAAACTTTGAATCGTGGTCACCACAGGTTTGTAGTGAAGCAACCTTCTCGCTTTGTCAATATTCATGGTGAGTGAATACTTAAGGATCCCTATACCATACCTGGTGAGTGCTGGTTCACTTTTATTCAGTACTCTGCTGGACAGCTCATTGATCGCAGCGATGGTATATACAAGGCCATAAGGGACCTTTCCTAATTCCTGATCATGTCCCAGTTTCTTACTGCCTCTTTTCCATAGTGACGTGCTAATTCCCGTAAGATCCAGCCCCCTGCAAAGCCACTGGCACCCGTAACAACTATGTTCACTGGATTACCGATAATAACAATAATATACGGCTATTATTTCAGTTATCAAATCAATTTAATATTTGACAATGAGTCTAATAGGTGGTAACTTGTACTAATCAACCAATTACCCTGAATGCCACATAACCTCAACAACCCATTAAAAACGATAACCCAAACAATCATGCAATATGATATAATTATAATTGGTGCCGGATTGGGCGGTTTAACCGCTGGTGCAAAACTATCCGGAGAAGGCAAAAAAGTCTTGCTTATTGAACAACATAACATTCCCGGTGGATGTGCAACAACCTTCAAACGAAATGACTTCAATATTGAAGTTGGTCTGCATATGATCGATGGGCTGGACAATGATGATCCAAAACGTAAAATTCTTGAGGAGTTGAAGGTTTTTGACAATTTGGAATTTGTTCGCGTCCCTGAGTTCTACCAGGTCGTAAAACCCGGATGTGATATAACCATTCCGGACGATTATAAGCAGGCCATAGAGACGCTGATTGAACGTTTTCCTGCAGAACAGAAGGGAATTCTCAAGTTTTTCAAGATCATTCTCGCTTTGAGAAAAGAGGTGTTTAAAGTCCCCCGCCAAAGATGGCTGATGTTACTCTCAATGCCTGTTTTCCCTATCCTGGTTCCCAATTTGATGGTCCACGAAAAAAATTCCATTGGAACGCTGTTGGACACCTTGTTTCAAAATGAAAAATTGAAATTGGTGCTTTTAGCAAACCTGGGCTATTACCATAACGATCCCTATACCATGTCGCTTCTATATTACTCTGTGGCGCAGGGAAGTTACTTTAGTGGTGGAGGTCACTTCATTAAAGGCGGATCTCAAAAACTTTCAGATTACCTGGCTTCAGTAATCGAAGATAATGATGGGAAAGTTCTTCTGGGACATATTGTCAACGAAATTATAATCGAAAACGGAGTGGCAACCGGAGTAAAATACAGCAAAATATCTAAGACCAGGACCGAAGAACAACGTGCTTCTGGAAAATGCATCATCGCCAATGCAGCAATACCTAATGTTATTGACAAACTCATTAAAGAACCTAAGGCAAAAATAAAATTATCCGGTAAAATTGGTCATCCGGAGATCGCTCCATCCATATTCTCTGTCTATCTTGGTTTCAAAACTCCACCCAAAGAACTGGGGAATCGTTATTATTCCTCTGTTTTTTATGATGGAGGGATTTCCCGACAGAGAGAAATCGCAGAATATCACCATGCAGATTTCTCAAAGCGTACCTGTATTTTTGTTGATTACAGTGTAATTGATTCCGGTTTGGCCCCGGAAGGTAAAAGTGTAGGGGTCATTTCCGCAATAGACTATTTATCCAACTGGGATTCTCTCTCCCCGGATCGCTACAAAGAGCGCAAAGAAGAGGCAGCAAAAACCTTAATTGCCAGATTGGATAAGTTCATTCCCGGGACAAAAGATGCCCTGGAATATTACGAAGTTGGCACACCAACAACTATCAAACGATACACACTTAATCCCAATGGAACAGCATACGGATATGCCCAGTTACCTTCTCAGGCCGGCCGCAAGCGTGTTAAGATTAAATCCCCAATACCAAATCTATACTTTGCATCCGCCTGGACCGAACCAGGACATGGATTCACCGGAGCTATTTTGAGTGGATATTGGTGTGCGAAAGAGATCCTTCGTTGCAAAAAATAATGAAGCCAGAATATGCAGCAATCAGTCATTGTTTCTAAATGGTTTGGAACCATTAAGGGCCATTGATACGAGGATTTGCTGAGAATAATCAACCTGGTTTTCAGCAAAATGAAGAACGAAGTTGATCTTCAGGCTCACATTTTTATTGTGAAAAGGTATGTAGAAGAGATCCAGCCTGCCATATTGATCCAATTTGTAAAATGGATCTCCATACAAAAAAGTATGTCCCTGCCCCCGGTAATAGAGACCATTGATACCCACCCATCTGTAAAATGCCGTAAACTGACCTACAAATCCTGCAGGAGTTTGCCAACCATCGTCCACTCCGCGAATGCGGTCCAGGGAAACCAATGTGCCCATACTGAAATGAAGGGAATCCATGAATACTTTTTCTGAAAGATCTGTACCCAGGTTAATCTGGAATCCACCATTGTCTCTCAAATGGTGTTCCGGATCGGGTGTGGCTTTGGCGGCAAAATGTCCCATCATGAAATGATGGTTCAGGAACAGCATCCCCTTTTGGAGATTTCCGGAAAAACCAATAATAAACCTTTCATAATTGTCATCAGTCTGACGACTGGTCCAGTCGATAAAAACGTTCTGATAACCCCACTCTCCACGAAACCCCAAATATGCCCCCTCGATGTTGGGACGGTAATATAGCAGGGTATCTGATAATAGTGCAAGGGGATAATCGATCAAATTAACCCGGGGAAAAGAGCCGATTTGGAAATTTATCCTGTGATCGTCGTACTGGTAATACATGGTGAGGTCAGGCAAATGGGCTTCCGGCTCGCTTCCAAACTCATAGAGAAAGTTCATACCCACCCTAAAACGATGCACATCGGCCACGCTACCACCGATTTCACCCCTGATCCTGGAGCCAAAGATCGTTTGAGGATTATCAATGCTATAATATTCCCGGTTGTCCAGAAAACCATCAAATCCCGCGAGCCACTCAAAATTCTGCGATTTAGCAGGTAAAGAGAGAATCAGTAGAAGGAGAGCTGTGAGGTATATAAAGCGCATCTGTATGCAATTATCATCTGGTTATGGCAAATTTATATTTCTTATCAGGAATAACTAATTAATTCTAAAACTATTCCTATTTATCTGTAAGGGAGAAAAGTACTTTATCTTCAAAATAAAACATTATTTTAACCTGATATATTGCATATGCATTTCATATTTTCCTGATAATAAAATATACATGATGCGCACATTCTTAAACATTCCGGTTTTACTGTTTCTCTTTACAGGATTCCTTTTTGCACAGGAAAATCTCTCTGAGTATGAGCAAAACTGGCCTCAATGGCGTGGCCCGAATGCTTCAGGAGTAGCCCCCACAGGAAATCCACCCATTGAGTGGAATGAGAACCTGAATATTGAATGGAAAGCGGAAATTCCGGGTATTGGTCACGCCACACCAATCATTTGGAAGGATCATATCATTTTATTATCAGCCGTGCAAACAGACCGAAAAGCTGAAATTGATGAGCTCGGTGAGGATCAGGGCCAGAACGAATGGATGTCCCCCACAAAAACCGACTACATTCACAAATTTGTTGTCATGTCTGTTGACCGGAACGATGGAAAGATTGTCTGGCAGACCACCGTGCGTGAGGAGCTCCCTCACAGCCACACGCATCAATTTGGCAGTTGGGCCTCCAATTCACCAGCAACAGATGGTGAACTAATATATGCCTATTTCGGCTCTCATGGATTGTACTGCCTGAATTTTAAGGGTGAGATCCAGTGGGAGCGTGACTTTGGCCCAATGGAAAAAGTAATGAGCTTTGGAGAAGGCAGCTCGCCTGCTTTGTACCAGGACAAATTGATTATACTCCGGGATCACCAGGGCCAATCCACCCTTCATGTACTTGACAAGACTTCAGGGGAAACTATCTGGGAAACCGAGAGGGACGAGGTC
>JAUVKN010000110.1 GCA_030596245.1 Bacteroidia bacterium
TGATGGCCTGTAAATGACCCAACAGTTCCATACTGGATACAACAAATTTCATGAGTGTTTTAGTTTTTTGAGGTATGAGATCAATGATCCATCAATTATACAAAAAAAAAACGTTATAGCCTCGATTACTTTTCCCCAAAATAATGGGATAAATCACGCATCAACACATCCAAATAGATGTAGTTGGCAACAAGAGCTTCGGGATCATTATTATGGAGTACCAGGGCCAGGAACATATGAGGCTCAGCATCCTGGTCTTCATGGTACGGGTATACCTGCAAGGTATGGGTCTCTCCCTGGTGTGATTCCACCTGAATCCTGGCAATTCTTCCACCGGTCCCATAAGCAGAAGTCAATGCCCTTGCTGTAATCCCGGCCCTTTGTTCATACCTGATTGAAGTGAAATAACTGAATAGCAGCCTGATAGTCAGATCATCCGGTGAGCCGGCCGGTAATACTGTTCCTTCATTGGAAGGCAAACATAGGATTTCTCCATTTTCATCCTGAATAAATTGAAACGCCTCTCCGCCTGCTAGTTCAATTTCAATCCTGGCAATTTCAGTTGGGAGCAGGTCAATCAGGAGGTGTTCACGGTAATGATTCGCCCGGCTTGAGAACACCTTGTCCAGGTTCAGTCCCGAATAACCTGCTATGGAAACTAAAAAGTTATGATCCGAGCCGGTTGGAGTGACCATGTATTGATCCCCACGGGCTTGAAACTTATAGGCCAGGACCATTTTGTCTCCTTTCAGAAACTCTATTCTCCTTTCCGTTCCACTTACAGAACCGGGATCTATCACATCCATGGAGTTAATCTGTAACCGCTCTGCTGCAAATAACAGGTTTTCCACCGCCACCGGATTTACTGCCTCCTCACCGAACAGCAACCAGGTCTGATCCTGTCTGACCAGCAAAGTAGAATCATGCATATCTGAAAGGATGATCCTGTCAATGCTGGCAGGATCCTTCAGTGCAATTCGCTTACCGTCATTGCGAAGGGTGCTCCAGGGATCGGTAAATACCAGCAACAGAACCACTATAAGCAGCGCTGAAATTACCATTCCGATGGTCCTGCGGGATTGCATTTTAAGAGGTGTATTTTCTTTTCCTGACCAGTTGGATCAACAGGCCTGAAAGCAGCACCAGGATCAGAGGCAACAGGGTGTTAAGCAACTTCCATTTCAGTACCTGTGATTTCTGGTTGATCACCTCTCTGTTGAGCAATCGAAGCTTGAACTCCCGGGACCTGAGCTCCATAATGCCGGTCTCGTCGGTCATGAAATTGATCACATTCATAATAAACTCCAGGTTCCCAAAGGTCTGCCGTGTATACTTATCGTAACCAAGTGGTTGTGCCCTGAATGCACCCCGCTCGAACTTCACCTCATTGGCCGGGATGTCACCATCCGTCACCACAAACAGAGAGGTGGGTCCGCTTTTACTGATTACCTCCCAATCGGCCGGGAATACACCCTCAGGTACCGGGTAATTCTTATAAAATGATTCAAAACTCCCCTCCACCAGGATACCCACAGGAAGGTGGGCGGCCGTAAAGAGCGCAGGATCGGGTTGAATTGTCACCTCTTCCATACTGATGTAGAGAGGTACTTCTCGTTTCCTGCTGGCAGGAGAGGTAGCCATCAATACGGTTTTCGACAGCTCCTGTGATGGGTCACCCACCGTGTCAAGGGAAGAGCTAAACTCGCTTTTCACATAATTGAGTCCCCGTGTTACAGGGTGTGCAGGGGGACCCGACAGCAGAGGGTGGTAAACCCAGGGCATCATGGTAAAACGAGCCTGTTCACCTGCCGGTGCTGTATTGACCGGGACCAGGTTGCATTGCATATCAGCCACCAGGTTGTAGTTGACCCGGATCCCGTATTTAAACAACAGCTCCTCGAGACCAACAGGATTTGCCAGAGCAACTGTAGTACCACCCGAGAGACTGTCAGCAAAGGGATCTACCGGATCAAGGAAAAAGAGCACTTTCCCTCCTTCCATCATATACTGGTCGATGGCAAATTTATCTGCCTCGCTGAATATACGCATGGGTTTGGCTATGATCAGTGCCTCGTATGGCAGCAGTGCTTCCACATTTCCATTGATAAATCCGCGGTCCACCTGGAAGA
The DNA here is from genome assembly GCA_030596245.1 of Bacteroidia bacterium. GTDB lineage: Bacteria > Bacteroidota > Bacteroidia > Bacteroidales. The sequence continues at coordinate 2,130 of JAUVKN010000110.1, forward strand.
AGTTCTTCAACTCATCCATGAGGCTGTGGGTCTGCAGGGAATCCAACTCGCCATGCCCTTCAATAAAAGCGATCCGGGGAACCTCTTTCAATGTCAGACTGAATATGGCCCTGGCAAATTCGTACTCAAGGGTTTGTATGGAATTGTTCAGGTTCAACTCATGGGAAAGGGATGGGTTATTCTTCAATAGGTTCACGGGCATCTCAACGCCCTTGTAACTGATCATGGCCCCTGGAAAGATGATCTTTGCGGAAGATCCTCCCTCCCCGTCACGTACCTGAATATTGGTCACACTTAATCCCCTGTCATACAATTCGCCAATCATCCGGTTGCGAATTGCCTCATCAGTCTCTTCATACAAGTTGATGAATTCATACTGCAGATTCTCGCCTGCGTAGGCCCTGAATTCGTCCATCAACTCGCGGATGGACTTGCGAAAATTAACAAACTCCGAAGGCAGTTCACCGTCCAGGTAAACCCGCACAAACACCACGTCATCCAACTCCTTCATCAGGTGGCGGGATGAGCTGGAGAGCGAGTGTCTCTTTTCGGAAGTAAGATCGATCCTGAAAAACTTCATGCCAGAGAGAACCGACAGCAGAAACACCACCACCAAAGCGATGAATAGTTGTGTTAGTTGTCGTCTTTTTAGCTCTTTCCTGTCCATTCTTTTCCTACCATTTACTGCTTTGAAGCACGGTTCGCGTTCCCAAAACATACAATCCCATGACTCCGAGAAAATAGAGGATATCGCGTGAATCGAGCACGCCCCTGCTGATGGAGTTATAATGATACCCAATACCCAGACGGGAGATGAAAAATGCGATCTGTCCTGATCCTGCCAGGTCACTTAAAAAATCAAAACCCAGGTACATGAAGAAAGATGCAGATACCGCAATAATAAATGCTACAATCTGGTTGCCGGTAAGTGCCGATGTAAACACCCCGATGGCCGCATAGATCCCTCCCAGGAACAAGAGCCCGATATAGGAGCCCCAGGTACCTCCTGTATCCATATTGCCAGGGGTGCTGCCGAGCCTGGAAACCGACCAAAAATGGATAAGTGTGGGGATCAGAGAGAAGAGTACCAGCGCCCATGATGCAAAAAATTTGGCCAGAATGATTTGCAGCTCACTCACCGGTCTGGTGTAGAGCAGATCCAGTGTTCCAGTCCTTTTCTCCTCCGAGATCATCCGCATAGTAATGGCCGGAACCAGAAAGAGGAAAATCCAGGGGGCAATGGCAAACATTGAGTCCATCGTGGCATACCCATTCTCCAATATGTTGAACTGACCAGGGATGATCCACATAAAGAGGCTGTTGAGCAATAAGAAAACCACGATCACCACATACCCGGTAAGGCTGCTGAAAAATCCGCTTATTTCTTTTTTAAAGAGTGTCCACATTCCCGGTCATGGATTAAAATTCCAGTTTCGCCTGTGACAAGCTTGAGGCGGGAAGGTCCCTGTAATCCATTAACCGTATCTCATAAAAATAGAACTGAAGTATATCCTGGTAGCTATATCCGTCCCTGGCCATCTTCATGGCTCCTTGCTGGCTCATTCCTATTCCGTGTCCATGTCCCTTGCCCCAGATGAGAATGGAATCTCCTTCGGGGAACATATCAAAGAAGGATGACCTGAATCCCCAATCCTCCCTGATTTTAGTCATCCTGATGGAATCCTTATCCAGGATGAAATATTTTTTTCGACGCATTTGCTCCACATAGATGATCTCATCGGGGATCCTGGATACAGATTTCATTCCGTTATTAATCAGGTACGCTTTCCACTCTTTGAAAGAGATGGTGTCGCTCCACTTAGCATTTGTCTGATGAAGTGAATAGGGGTCAACCACCGACTGCAGATAATCCACATCGGTAAGCCAGGCATTGGATGCACGCTCTGTTTGTCCACCGCTATTGGAATGATACACTGCGGTGATAAGCTTAAAATTGTAATCGGCCACTACCATCCCGGTAGTTTCAAGGATAGCCTCCAGGATGACCGGGTTAGAAACGCTTTTTCCTTTATAGGCCTGACAGTGTGTTCCGTCACAAAGAGAAAATCCCTCGGAATCGTGGCGATCCAGTTGCTTCATGGCATAGGTGCGACACAGGATCGATTGTGCCTTATAGAACTCCTTCTCGGCATTGTCTCCCGCTTCAGTCTCAACCACACCTGCAAGGTACTTGTCAAAATCAACCCGGTTTACCAGGGTTAAAAAACGGTCACTCGCCGAAACCACTAGGTCATCATCGTACAACCTGGATTCAAGTTCGGGCTGAATGGGACGTATCCTGAAGATAGATTCCAATGAAAGTCCCCTCAGTTCCAATTGCTGACAATGACCAAAATCCCGGTCAGCATCCAACACTTTCAACTTGCTCTCCTCCAGTGTAAGGTAGAGGATCCCCCCCTCTTCCAACCTGGAAACGATATTCCCGTCCATCACCAGCTGGTAGCTGCCCGCTGAACAGTAGACCACAGCCGCCTTTACCAGGTTGTCCTGATACAGTCCCACCTGAACAGGCTGGGCCACTGCTTCCAATAACCCAACTGAAATCAATACAATTAGCAATATTCGCTTCATGCCAAATCCACTTTTAATAGTTCAACCATTCGACTGCCGATTCTTTGGGAAACACCATACTCCCCCAGATTCTTCTGCAGCGATTTGTACCCCTCCTTCATCCCCTCTCTATACCCGGCATCGTCAAGAATCCTTGAAAGCTCTTTGAAGGCACGCTCGAAAAGATCTCGCTGAATGATCTCAGCCACCAGCTGCTTCCCGTAAATAAGGTTTACAAGGCTGATAAAATTAATCTTTATTAATCGTTTTCCAATTCCATAAGCCAGCGATCCGGTTCTGTAGAGCACCACCTGGGGAACATCAAACAGCGCCGCCTCAAGGGTAGCAGTCCCGGAGGTAATCAAACCTGCCATTGCCGATTCCAGCAAAGCGTAAGTTTCCTGGTAGACGATCCCAACATTTGAGCCACTTAAGTGATGATCATACAGGGACGCTTCAATGGAAGGTGCCCCGGCAACAACAAAACGGTACTCCGGATGATTCATGGCCACCTTTACCATAGGAGGCAGCATCGCTTCAATCTCTTTTCTGCGTGAACCAGCCAGTAACGCCACAATCGGTTTATTATCAAATCCGTGTTTCAGTCGCCACGCCGCCGCCCCCTCAAAATCCTTCCTGAAATTGTAGATCTCATCCACCAGCGGGTTCCCAAAGTACTCTACCTTCATATCCAACTTTCCAAAGAAATCCACTTCGAATGGCAGGATCACGAAAAGGCTACTGGTAAACTTTTTCAGCCGCTTCACACGGCGTTGCTTCCACGCCCATACTTTGGGTGAAATAAAGTAAAACACTTTCAAACCAATGGAGGTTGCAAACCGGGCCATTCGCAAATTGAATCCCGGGTAATCCACCGGGATCACCACATCGGGTTGCCATTTTTGGATCTCAGCTTTCACCCTGCTCATGGACTTGAATATTTTCCCCAGGTGAAGCAGCACATCCAACATCATATAACTGGTCTCGCGGTAATGTACTACCATTCCTTCCGAGACCGCCTTCATCAGATCTCCTCCCATAAAACGAAACTCGGCAAGCGGATCATGCTGCTTCAATCCCTTCATCAAATTTGAGGCGTGAAGATCACCGGAGGCCTCACCGGCTATTAGAAAATACTTCATGATTCTCTCAGGAAAATTTGAGCACCAACATAACAAATCCTACGACTAATGTTGCAAATATTACCCCTCTGGCTGAAAATGTCCTGTTGGTCCAGATAAAGATGAAAAAAAGAAGCAGGTTAGGTATGGTACAAAGGCTCAGTACTTTCGAAAGCATACCCACATTTTGGAAATGACTCAGAAATTCAAAAAATCCCCCATCGAACCTCACCAGCCAGAAGCCAGCCATGGTAACCACAGGAAGTACAATTCCCGGAACTAATCCATACAGCATATGATCAAATTTCTCTTTAGCCTTCATTTTTAACACTTGCTAAGTCCCAGCTTTTCATTTTCTCAAGCATTGAATAGGCAGTCAGATCGGTATTGATCGGAACCACCGACACGTAGTGATGTTTCAGTGCCCATTCATCAGTTTCGGTACCCCCACCATCGGGTTCCCGGTTATGAAAAAAACCGGTCAGCCAGTAATACTCCTGCCCGTTAGGATCTGTTCGCTTTTCAAACTCCTCTTTCCAAAATCCATTGGCCTGACTACACATCCGGATCCCTTTGATCTCTTTTGCTGAAACTGCAGGAATGTTTACATTGAGGCAAATTCCATCGGGTAATCCCCTCTCCATCACCATGCGAATCACCTCCCTGAGCACCCCTGCTGATGATGAAAAATCTGCATCGGAATCGAAACTGAGTAGTGAAAATCCGATGGAAGGGATATGGTTAATGGCTCCTTCCATGGCTGCTGCCATGGTCCCCGAATAGAGAATACTGGAAGAGGAGTTGGAACCGTGATTGATCCCTGAAAGCACAAGGTCGGGCCGTCTGCCTAAAATACTATTGAATGCCAGCTTCACTCCATCCACCGGTGTTCCGTTGGTCAGGTATTTTTTAAATCCGGGTTCCTCTTTAACCAGTTTCACCCTAAGAGGTACTTTGATGGTAATGGCGTGGGACATGCCCGACATAGCCTCCCGTGATGAGATCACCACCACATCACCAAACTCCCTGGCAACCATGATCAGTTCCTTCAATCCCTTTGCCTCAATGCCATCGTCATTGGTGACCAGTATCAACGGTTTGTTGTTCATATCTCCATTCTCTCCCCTAAGTAAGTAAGCCACAAAAATATCTAAAATCTATGAGATCTTGATTATTTATTTTAATTTCCATTTTTGAACAATTCACCGCTCTTAACTGTTCAAATTTCCGGTAAACATATTTTGAAATTAATCAGTTTAACAACATGAAAAAATATATTCTGATGGCAGGAATTTTCCTGCTTACACAACAGATTTCGGCCCAGAACCTGGCCGATCTTTTCGAGCATAACAAACGCTCTGTTGTAACTATTTACACCGCCGAAACTGTAAGTGCCGGGACGGGTGATCCACGGACTTTTACCTCCAGTATGGGATTGGGATCGGGAGTACTTGTGAGGGAAAACATTGTACTGACTGCGGCCCATGTGGTGGGAAATGCTGAAGAGATCATGGTCCAGTTTTTTGATGGAGAAGTCATTGCTGCCGCAACTACCCGCATGTCAAGAATTGCAGATGTGGCATTGATCACCCTAGATAAGGCTCCTGCCGATCCACTGGTGGCTGTCATAGGTAATTCTGATGAGGCCAGGATTGGGGATGAGGTATTTGTGGTAGGTGCACCCATGGGGCTATCCTACTCCCTCTCCAGAGGAGTGATCAGTGGCCGCCATTCGGAAGATAAACTTACCAGCGAAGGTTTGATGCTGGAGTTTTTCCAGACCGATGCAGCCATAAATACCGGCAATTCGGGCGGACCCATGTTCAATTACCAGGGCGAGGTGATCGGAATTGTGAGTTCAATCCTCAGCCATTCAGGGGGATTTGAAGGCATTGGTTTTGCTGCCACATCGGAGATTGCCCGAAGCATGTTGCTCTCCAGAAGCAGTAAATATTTTGGTATTGAAGCCATCTTACTACCCTATGAAATGGCCATGGTTTTGAACGTACCCCAGGAATCTGGCTGGCTGGTTCAACACGTAGTAAAAGATAGTCCTGCAGGTGTGGCCGGCCTGAAAGGCGGATTCAGAGAAGTGGAAATCGACGGAGAGGAGATGCTCCTGGGTGGTGATATCATTCTGGATATGGACCATATCAGGATCACAGGAATGGAGAGCCTTTCAGAACTGATGGAGTACCTGGACAATATTGATAACACTGTGAAACATAAATTTACTGTACTTAGGGCCGGTGAGATCATTGAAATCTACTGGATCTCGAGCGTCCTTTAAATGCTTATCCTAAGGCAACAGGTTGGTGATTACGAAACTATACCCGCCCAAATCGATTGAAGAATCGAAACTGACCTACGTGGTGATGGCTGCCCGTTACAGGAAGGAGTGGATCTTTGTACGGCACCGTGACAGGAAGAGCTGGGAGATGCCGGCGGGACACATTGAACAGGGTGAATCGGCCGACCAGGCTGCCGTGAGAGAGCTGTTTGAAGAGGCGGGTGTGGTCAGATCTTCCATGGTCCACATTTGTGACTACTCGGTATTGGTCCGGGAGAAAAAGGGATATGGCAGGCTTTACGGGGCCAGTGTGGAGGAGCTTGATCCCCACCTGGAATATGAAATTGCTGAGCTTCTCTTCACCGCTGATCTTCCCGTTGCTCTTACCTATCCGGAGGTGCAGACCATTCTCTTCAAACGGGCTGAAAAGCATTTTCAGACCTAAATCCCAAGTTAATACCAGGCTTTTTACTCTGACTTAAATGCACTATTTTTGCACCGCGGACAGCAACCGGCAAAAGCTGTAAATAGTAATTTTTTTCAGATGAAGATCTCCTATAATTGGCTCAAGCAATACATCGAAGTTGACCTCCCTCCTGAACAGATCAGTGACATCCTGACCAACATCGGATTGGAGGTTGAAGGAATTGAAACCTTTCAACCTGTCAAAGGCGGACTGGAGGGCGTGGTGATCGGTGAAGTTCTTACATGTACCAGGCACCCCAATGCTGATAAACTTACTGTGACCACAGTGGATGTGGGAGTGGACGAACCGGTACAGATCGTATGTGGGGCTCCCAATGTTGCAGCCGGACAAAAGGTTCCTGTAGCTACTGTCGGGACCACCCTCTATCCCTCCGAAGAGGAATTCACCATCAAGAAGGCAAAAATCAGGGGTGAACTGTCACAGGGAATGATCTGTGCAGAAGATGAGCTGGGAATGGGCACATCCCATGATGGGATCATGGTGCTGGATGCCGGGAGTGTGGCTGGAACGCCTGCATCTGACTATTTTCAAATTGAAACCGATACCGTATTTGAGATCGGACTTACCCCCAACCGGATCGATGCCGCTTCACACCTGGGAGTGGCCAGGGACCTTGCAGCTTATCTGAAACAAGAGAAAGAGACCAACATTAAAAAACCTTCCCTGGATGGTTTTAAGGTTGACAACCATGATCTGCATGTGACCATTGATATCGAGGAGAAGGCTGGTTGCAAGCGTTATTCCGGGTTAACCATTTCGGGAATTTCCGTGAAGGAGAGTCCGGAATGGTTGCAGCTCCGACTGAGATCCATTGGTCAGACCCCCATCAACAACGTGGTGGACATCACCAATTTTGTATTACATGAAGCCGGGCAACCCCTTCACGCCTTCGACGCTGCACATATCACCGGCAATAAGGTGAATGTCAGGACCATGCCGGAAGGCTCCCCATTTATTACCCTGGATGAGCAGGAGCGAAAACTGCTCTCTGATGATCTGATGATCTGCAATGCTGAAGAGGGTATGTGTATTGCAGGAGTGTTTGGAGGCATCAGGTCTGGTGTAACTGAAACCACGAAAGACATTTTCCTGGAGTCAGCCTGTTTTGACCCTGTATACATCAGAAAAACAGCAAAGCACCATCTGTTGAATACCGATGCCTCTTTCAGGTTCGAACGGGGATCAGATCCAAATCTCACGGTATGGGCCCTGAAACGGGCAGCCATGTTGATCAGGGAAATTGCCGGGGGATCCATCTCCTCAGAAGTGATCGATGTCTATCCTGATCCGGTAGAGGACTTCAGAGTAGAAATTAGTTTTGCCAATGTGAACCGGCTCATTGGAAACGACATTGATCCCGACACCATCCAGTCGCTCCTCCAATCACTGGAGATCACTGTGGAGGAGCGCAGTGAAAAGGGGATGACACTCCTTGTGCCTCCCTACCGGGTGGATGTTCAACGGGAAGCCGACATCATAGAAGAGATACTTCGCATTTACGGATTTAACCGGGTGGAGATCGGTTCCGGGCTGCGGTCGACCCTCTCCTACTCCTCCAAACCGGATAAGGAACAGGTGATCAATATGACCTCGGATATGCTTACAGCCATTGGATTCTATGAATTGAAATCCAATTCCCTCACCCGGTCCGCCTATTATGACCGGGAGGAGCAACAGGATCCTGGTGCGGTCCGTCTGTTCAATCCACTGAGCCAGGAGCTGGCGCTCATGCGAAAGACACTGCTTTACGGGGGACTGGAAGCCATTGCATACAACATCAATCGCAAGAACGCCGACCTGAAATTGTATGAATTCGGGTATTGTTACTACCAGGATCCCGGTAATAAAGGTGATCAGCTCCTGGAAAAATTCGATGAACAGCTACACATGGGCATCTTTTTGTCGGGCAGATCCCAACCTGGGAACTGGGCAGAGGCACCAGGTGAATCCTCCTTTTACGTGCTAAAGAGTTTTGTGGAAAAAGTACTGTTGAAACTGGGGATCGACCCACAAACACTGGAAACAGAGGGTGCGGAAAATCCTGATTATGGAGAGAGTCAGCTCTACTCTTTCAGAGGAGCGCCGCTTGTGGAGTTCGGAAGCGTGGCTCATGCAGTGTTGAAGGAATTTGAGATCAAACAGGCCGTTTTTGCAGCTGAATTCAGGTGGGACAATGTGTTAAAGATCCTGCCGGATCACAATATCCTTTTTAAATCCCTTCCCAGGTTCCAGGTGGTTACCCGCGACTTCTCACTGATGCTGGACCGCAAAGTTACCTTCGAATCACTTCGAGCGCTCGCCTTTAAAACCGACAAGAAACTCCTGAAAGAGGTCTCCCTCTTCGATGTGTATGAAGGAGATAAGATAGAGAAAGGCAAGAAATCCTACGCGTTGACATTCACACTGCTGGATGAGGAGAAAACCCTTACCGATAAGCAGATTGATAAAGTCATGCTGAATCTGGCAAAGGCTTTTGAAAGAGAATTTGGGGCCGTTATAAGGGGAATGAATTAGCCATGCCTGCCATGCCTGCCAGGATCAGCCTGATCAAAGGGGACATCACCCAACTTGAAGTGGATGCCATTGTCAATGCAGCCAACCGAACCCTGCTGGGCGGAGGTGGTGTGGATGGTGCCATTCACCGGTCAGCCGGGCCTGCACTA
>JAUVKN010000327.1 GCA_030596245.1 Bacteroidia bacterium
AGATCACTACAAAGCAGTTATTGATCAACGAATCACTCCTCTTGACAAAAATTACTATTAAAGGGAGTTGTCGCAACAACAATTACCGAAGTCCTTTTCGACTCGTAAGCAGCATAGCGAGAAACATAATCCCTCCATTCACAATCAGCAGCTCAAACCCGAATTGATACCCGTTGAAGAGCGCCTCAGAAAAGTGGCTGAGCAGAAAGGAGAGGATGGGTGAAAGGATCGCAAGAAGCGGTACCCATCGGTCGCGCACCCGAAGCCGGGTAAAGAGTCCGAATGCATAAAGTCCCAATAGAGGACCATAGGTGTAGCCTGCCATTCGGAAGATGGCGGAGATTACGCTTTCATCATTGATCACCCTGAAAAGCATAATCACCAGTCCCAGTGCAATGGACATCCCAAGATGCACCCACCGACGTACCCGTGTGAGCTTTTGCTCTTCCCAGCGTTGCCCTTCCAGGACATCCACGGTAAAGGAGGTGGTGAGTGCAGTCAGGGCCGAATCGGCACTGGAATAGGCTGCGGCAACCAGTCCCACAATAAAGAATACCCCAACCACCTGGGGCAGGTAGCCTGCTGTCGCGATCAAGGGAAAGAAATTATCAGTGGTTTCAGGTATGGCAATCCCCCGAAACTGCGCAAACTGAATCAGGACTGCTCCCAGGAAAAGGAAGACCAGGTTCACCGGGATCAGGGAGATACTCATCACGTACATGTTCTTCTTGGCCTCTTTGATGTTCTTGCAACTCAGGTTCTTCTGCATCATGTCCTGGTCCAGTCCCGTCATCACAATGGCAATAAAAGCTCCACTCAGGAAGTGTTTAAAAAAGTGGTTCTCCAGGTGCCAGTTGTCAAAGAACCAGATCCTGGAATCATCCCCGGCTGCCACCCTCCCGATCATCTCCCCCACGGAGAGGTCCATGGAGCGGGTGATCAGGATAATGGATACCACCACAGCCGTTAGCATACTGAAGGTTTGAAGCGTGTCGGTCCAGATAATCGTTTTGATACCTCCCCGGAAAGTGTAGAGCCAGATCAAGGCGATGGTCACAATAACTGTCACATAAAAAGGAACGTTCCATGCATCAAACAAAGTAAGCTGAAGCACACTGGACACAAGAAACAGTCTGAATGATGCACCCACGATCCTGGAGAGCAGGAAAAATGAGGCCCCGGTCTTATATGAGAACCTTCCAAAACGTTCCTCCAGGTAAGAATAGATGCTGGTGAGCTGAAGCCGGTAGTAGAGGGGCATCAACAGGTTGGCTATCACAATATAACCCAACAGGTACCCCAATACCATTTGCATATAGGAGAACTGACTGTCTACCACCCATCCTGGCAATGAGATAAAGGTGACCCCCGAAAGAGAGGCGCCGATCATGCCGAATGCCACCACATACCAGGGAGATTTCCGCTCCCCCAGGAAAAATGCATCATTGCCGGCGCCACGTCCCGTAAGCCATGATATCACCAGCAGCAGCAGGAAATAGGCAATGATAATCGATATGATGAGTGTGGCTGACAAAGGGATCGGTTCGCAAGGGGTAAAATTGAGTAAAATCGGACGAAGATGAAAATTATTAGTGTTATTTTTGGTGGATGCTTTTTTGAGGGATGCTTTTTTGAGGGATACTTTTTTGAGGAACACATTTTTTAGGGATACTTTTTTGAGGGACACTTTTTTGAGGGAAGTCAGGAAATGATACAACACAACTATTCATCGAAACTGCTGGAGGAGGCTGTAGAAGAGTTTGCCACCCTACCGGGCATTGGAAAAAAGAGTGCCCTGAGGCTGGTTTTACACCTGCTGAAACAGGAGGATAAGGATGTGGAGCAATTCGGCAATACCATCCTGCGCATGAAGCATGAGATCATGACCTGCAGGGAGTGTCATAATATTTCAGATACCGAGGTTTGCCACCTCTGCTCAGATCCCTATCGCGATAAAAAAACCATCTGTGTGGTTGAGTCGATCCGGGATGTGATGTCGGTGGAAAACACTCAGCAGTATACAGGTGTATACCATGTACTGGGCGGGATCATCTCCCCCATGGATGGTATAGGGCCAGCTGACCTCACCATCGAATCGCTGGAGGAGAAAGTGAAAAACGGGCAATGCACCGAAGTGATCCTGGCGCTCAGCACCACCATGGAGGGCGACACCACCAATTTCTACATCTACAGGAGACTCAAGAATTATCAGGTTACCGTTTCAACCCTTGCAAGGGGAGTGGCCATCGGCGACGATCTGGAATATGCCGACGAAGTGACCCTGGGCCGGTCCATCCTCAACCGTACCTCTTTCGAGGAGACTTTTAAAAACAGCTATCATGGAACTTAAGAAGAATCAGTGTGTCATAGACGGGATCCCTGTGGTGAGCCTGGCAGAAAAGTATGGTTCTCCACTCTATATATACGAAAGCGCGAGAATGATCCGTCAGTACAAACAGATCACGGAAGCCTTTAAAAGTACCAGGGTAAAGATCAACTACGCTTGCAAAGCGCTGACCAATATCAATGTGCTCAAACTTTTCAAACAATTGGGATCGGGACTTGATGCAGTATCTATCCAGGAGGTGATATTGGGACTGAAGGCTGGTTTTGAGCCACAGGATATCCTCTATACACCCAACTGCGTCTCCATCGAAGAGATCGAAGAGGCGGTGGAGCTGGGGGTCCGGATCAACATTGACAACATTGCCATCCTGGAGGAGTTCGGTCACAAATACAGTTCAAAAGTCCCGGTCTGCATCCGCATCAATCCGCACATCATGGCAGGGGCCCATCACAAGATATCTACAGGCCATATCGACTCCAAGTTCGGCATCTCCATTTACCAGATGCCACATGTGCACCGCATTGTGGAGACCAATAACATGAAGGTGGAGGGGATCCACATGCATTCAGGATCGGACATCCTGGATATTGAGGTGTTCCTCCGGGCCACAGAGATCATGTTCGATACGGCAAAGGAGTTTAAGGAGCTGGAGTATGTGGACCTTGGAAGCGGATTTAAGGTCTCTTACCGGATTGATGATGTATCCACCGATGTGGAAGCCCTTGGCGAGCATCTTTCAGCACGCTTTAACCAGTTCTGTGAAGAGTATGGCAAGGAACTGATCCTTATTTTTGAACCCGGAAAATACCTGGTGAGTCAGGCCGGCTATTTTGTGGCCCGTGTCAATGTGATCAAGCAGACCACCTCCACAGTATTTGCGGGACTTGATACCGGGATGAACCACTTTATCAGGCCCATGTTCTACGATGCTTATCACGAAGTCCTCAACATCAGTAAACCAACAGGTAAAACCCGGATCTACACTGTGGTAGGATACATCTGTGAGACCGATACTTTTGGATGGAACCGCAAGATCACTGAAGCCGCTGAAGGGGATTATCTCCTCTTTAAAAATGCAGGAGCATATTGCTATGCCATGTCCTCCAACTACAATTCCAGGTTCCGTCCTTCCGAAGTAATGGTACATGAGGGCAAGGATTACCTGATCAGGAAGCGCGAGGATATGGAGGACCTTTTACGCAACCAGGTTGAGATGGAAAATTTATAAACTTGACCATGGACCTCTCGGTAATCATCGTCAATTATAACGTCAAGTATTTCCTTGAGCAGTGTCTGCACTCGGTTCAGCAGGCCATGGAGGGCTTGAAGGCGGAGGTGTTTGTGGTTGACAACAATTCGGTGGATGGTTCAGTGGGTGAGATCCGGCAGAAATTTCCATGGGTCCATATCATCGAGAACAAAGAGAACGTGGGCTTCAGCAAAGCCAACAACCAGGCTATCAGGGAATCACAGGGCCGATATATGCTGTTGCTGAATCCCGATACAGTGGTGGAAGAGGACACCTTTAAAAAGTGCATTGACTTCATGGACTCCAATTCCGATGCCGGAGCCCTGGGTGTGAAAATGATCGACGG
>JAUVKN010000310.1 GCA_030596245.1 Bacteroidia bacterium
GTCCAACTCTTGGTGATGTGGACCTGAGCTTTCTTTCTTTCATTATGTTTATTGCTGTGATTGCATCCATGGTTCAGCTGGTTGAGATGGTTATCGAAAAGTTTACACCGGCCCTTTATACTTCACTGGGGATCTTTTTTGCCGCTGATTGCAGTGAACTGCGCTATCCTGGGTGGTTCGCTCTTTATGCAGGAACGGGAGTATGCAAACATTGCCGAAGCCACTGTATTCGGACTGGGTTCCGGTGTGGGATGGTTCCTGGCCATTGTGGGTATTGCCGCCATTCGCGAAAAGATCAGGTACTCAAATGTGCCGGCTCCTCTGCGCGGACTGGGGATTACCTTTATCATTACCGGGTTGATGGGTATAGCATTCATGAGTTTTATGGGTATCAAATTGTAATTAAAAGAAGTAAAAATGATATTTCTCACTTCAACAGTCTCCGTTATCCTGATCAGTGTTGCGGTCTTCCTCTTTGTGATTCTGCTGCTGGTGGTCATGTTGCTTTATGCAAGGTATAAACTGACACCCCAGGGTGATGTTCAGTTGAAAGTTAATGACAAGGAATTCACAGTTTCACCGGGAAGCACACTGTTGAATACCCTGTCAGCCAATGAAATTTTCCTTCCTTCCGCCTGTGGGGGTGGTGGAACCTGTGGCATGTGCAAGTGCCAGGTTATTGAAGGAGGCGGATCCATCCTGCCCACTGAGACCGGTTTCTTTACCCGGAAAGAACAGCAGCAGCAATGGAGGCTGGGTTGCCAGGTGAAACTCAGAGAAGACATGACCATACTGATCCCTGAAGAGGTGATGGGGATCAAGAAATGGGAGTGCGAGGTGGTTTCAAACCACGGAGTGGCTACCTTTATTAAAGAGTTTGTGGTGCGTCTTCCCGAAGGAGAAAAACTCAACTTCAAGTCAGGTGGATACATTCAGATCGATGTCCCCAAGCTGGAGGTGGATTTCTCCAAGGATATTGATATTGAAGAGGAGTACCGTGATGAGTGGGACAAGTTTAAGATGTGGGATTTGAATATGAAGAATAGTGAGGAGACCTACAGGGCCTATTCCATGGCCAACCATCCTGCCGAAGGAAATATTGTGATGCTGAACATCCGGATTGCCACACCCCCCTGGGATGTGAGCCACGGGCGTTTTAAGAATGTGAATCCGGGTATATGTTCATCTTATATCTTCTCCCGCAAACCAGGGGATAAGGTAATGGTTTCAGGACCTTACGGAGAGTTTTTTATAAAGGACACCAAAAAAGAGATGATCTATGTGGGAGGTGGAGCCGGAATGGCCCCCATGCGTTCCCACATTTTCCACCTGTTCCATACCCTGAAAACTGAACGGAAAGTTACCTACTGGTATGGTGCCCGTTCAAGTAGGGAAGTGTTTTACGAAGACCATTTCCGTGCCATTGAGAAGGAGTTTCCCAACTTTACCTTTAATATTGCACTGTCGGAACCCCAGGAAGAGGATAAATGGGAAGGATACACTGGATTTATCCATCAGGTGCTCTACGACAACTACTTACGGTACCATGAAGAGCCTGAGGAGATCGAGTACTACATGTGCGGACCACCCATGATGAATAGTGCTGTGTCGAAGCTGCTCTTTGATCTGGGGGTTCCGGATGAGATGGTGGACTTTGACGATTTTGGATAGAAACCATAGTATTTTTTCTAAGGAGTGTTTTTGAAACAACCTGGGATTTTTCCCGAAGGGAATAACCACGTTGTGAGAAAATAGACCTTAGAAAAAATCAGGAGTGTAAAGAATGAAATGGCAATATATTTCAATCCTGGTCCTATTTACTTGGTTCACTGGCTGCAAGCCGGAGGCCGGTGGAGGGGAATATTATTCCATACAGGGTTTTACCCAGGGGACAACCTATCACATAACCTACCAGCATCCTACGGAGTCTGATCTACAGGGGAGGATAGATTCTGTGCTGAAAGCATTTGATGGTTCTCTTTCTACCTATGACTCAACCAGCATTATCAGTTCCATTAACCGAAACAAAGAGCATATTAAAACCGATACGCTTTTCAGGACTGTTTTCAGAGAATCCAGTCGGGTATATCAAATAACAGGAGGTACATTTGATATTACCCTGGCACCGCTTATCAATGCCTGGGGGTTTGGACCGGGCGATAAGCTGGAGGTAGACAGTGCCATGGTAGACAGCCTGCTGCAGTATATAGGCATGGACAAAGTAGCCCTCGTGGGTGACTCGGTTTATAAAAGTCATCCTGAAGTAAGGCTCAATGTAAACGCTATTGCTCAGGGATACGCTGTGGATGTGGTGGCACTTTACCTTGAGGATTTGGGTTGCAGGAACTATATGGTGGAGATCGGGGGAGAGATCAGGACCAAAGGAGTGAATCCAAAAGGTAGTTTCTGGAGGATCGGTGTGGATCGACCTGAATTCGGAAACATGATCCCTGGACAACAGTTGCAGGTAATTATCAGCATGCACAACCGCTCCCTGGCCACATCAGGCAACTATCGGAAGTTCTATGAAAAAAATGGGGTCCGGATTACCCATTCCATCGATCCGGCCACCGGTTATCCCAGGGATTCACATTTGCTCAGTGCCACCATCCTTGCAGAGGAGTGCATGACTGCTGACGCATATGCCACCGCCTGCATGGTTATGGGGTTGGAGAAGGCTCAGGAATTCATCAATAGTTTATCCAAAACCGATGCTTACTTTATTTATGGGGATGATTTGGGGATGTACCAGGTATGGCATACAGAAGGACTTCGCAAGTATATCGAAACGCCATAGTTCTTGTAATGTAAAAACATGACGTGGTAAACGCTACGCAATACATCATTGGAATTGAGCCAGAAGGCGAAGTATACATTTAGCCTTCTGGAAATTTCAAGCATACATCCTTATAGTCTAATAAAAAGAAGATTCTCATTCATACCATTACGATCAAGGATCCTGATCAAATACAGTCCCGCCGGGAAACCCGACACATCAATCTCCCTTTTACCAGTAGACTTGAGCAGTTTACCTTGAAGGTTGAAAATGTATGCCACTTGAAAACTATTCGGGCCCTCGATATGAATATTGCTGGTGGTGGGATTGGGATAAATCTTATAACCAGCATCCACAATCTCATGTTTTTGTGAGCCTACAGCCCATGGATAATAGAAGTATTTCTTTCTATCAACCTCATATGCACCAGCTTCTTCATTCCATTTTGAAGAAACCACCAGGATAGGCTGTTCCTTTGCATTGTAGAAATTTCTGGTTTGAGATTTGTTTTCCCACTCACCCAGAATATAACTTTTCGTAGATACACTATTTTTTATAATCAATTGACTAGAATCTCGCTCACTTACCACTTTTTCGTATATCTCCCATCTTTGAAATCTATTGTCCTTTATTCCAATAATATAACTCATACCCGGCGACTCTCCTACTGATATTCCAAATCGAAATTTAAGAGTCCAATCTGACCTCCAGAAATCCCATTCATACTTCTCTTCCATACGCATATCCAGGATTTTGTCATAATAGAATTCCTGTTTAACATAATCAAACCAGTACTCTCCTATTTCTGACCAGAAGCGTGTGGACTTATGCGCGGGATTTCCCAAACTATCATAGGTAATTTGACTATGAAATACAGGGACCCATTCCAATGTGGAGGTGTCCAATCTTGAATTATACTCTGCTGAAATGATATCCTCTTCATTTTTTATCTTTTCAAGTCTCCTGCTCTTAATGAGTTCCCACGACAAACTATCTTCGAACCATCTGTATTCTTCCGTAACCAGTATCAGATTTTCTTTCTCCCATCGTTCAATGATGCTATCCTTTCTAATCCAGTTGTTTTTGTTTGATCTTTGATCCCAGCTATCACTTCTTAATTGTGCTATTTCTCCTTTGCTGCCATACCAAAAGACAGATCTTATTGAGCCGATCCAGGCATCTTTACCATTCCAAAAATAGTTTTGCATTTCAAGACTATTGGTAGTCTGATGGTAAATCCCAACAGATTTATACTCATTAACCCAGGCACTCATAGCGGTATCCCAGACTGATGTAATATGAATAGAGGTATCAACCTCTAAATGGAAATTACTCTCCTTATGGAGTCGACAGGAATCTGTCGGGCTGGAAAATCTGTATGTTACAACTGAATCTGTCCAAATTAAATCTTCCTGAGCAAAGATATCACAGAAGCGGTTGCAAAGTATTACTATGAATAATATGACCGTTATCCTTAACATGGCAGTTTAGTACAACTGATTAACTCAGGTAAATATACCTCATTTCAGCAAAACACAATCCTCACCGTGTTGTGTCAAACGGAATTTGCAAGAAGGGAATGCCAAAAAAAATTTCTATCCTTAATATTTTTGATTATCATTGAAATATGTCAGGCAGAAGCAAACGTATATATCTATCACCTCCACACATGTCTGGTGCTGAATCCGGCTATGTTAATGAGGCATTCAAGCAAAACTGGATCGCTCCGCTTGGGCCTAATGTGGATGCTTTAGACGAATCACTATGCCGTTATTCTGACACAAAATATGCAGTAGCACTAAGTACTCGGACTGCAGCGATTCATCTTGCCCTGATTCTCGCGGGAGTA
>JAUVKN010000024.1 GCA_030596245.1 Bacteroidia bacterium
GTGCTTGGACATGGAGGAGAAGTGCTGGAATACGCCGAAGAGGCAGATGCTGCACCGCGGATGGAAAACAGAGAAGGAGGACTCAAAATAGATGTGATGCGGGCCCAGCGGATTTACAACGATCGAAAGTGGCCTAACCCCATTGTGGTTAAATTAGAGAACATTGAGGAGAAGTAAAGAAAGAGAGCAGAAACCTGAGGAATTGCCATATATTTGCTTCCTGGAATCGGTAAATGGTTGAAAAAATAAACAGTTGAATCATGAAGAAAATAATACTAGCAGTAGTCTCCATGCTGATGATGTTCTCCTGTAACTCTACTCAGGAACGCTCATCTGATCCTGAGGGTTTCATCTATTCGGTACATGGTAAAATGGATATTTCAGAGTTAGGAATTGCGCTCACACATGAACATGTAATGTCACAATTCGGAGCAGAACCAGCTTATGTGTCAGATTATGATAAAGAGTTGCTTTTCAGGCAGGTGATCCCCTATTTGAAAGAGGTGAAAGCACTGGGGATCAATACCATTTTCGACTGTACGACCGTCTATTTTGGCAGAAATGTGAGCCTTCTGAAGGAGATGGCTGATTCGTCCGGTATTGAGTTGATTACCAATACCGGTTATTATGCTGGAGCAAAGGATAGATATGTTCCGGAATCTGCCTATGAGTCAACAAGTGAGGAGATTGCAGAAATCTGGATTGATGAGTTTGAAAACGGCATTGATCATACAGGTATCAAGCCCGGGTTCATTAAACTGGCATATGATGACGGAGATCCCTCAGAAATTGATTCAAAACTTTTTATTGCCGGGATCCATGCTCATCTGGCTACAGGACTTACCCTGGCAGTCCATACTGGAGATAACCCTCAGGCCATAGAAAAGCAGCTTCAATTGCTGGAAGAATTCGGGGTGAGTACCTCTGCCTGGGTTTGGGTTCATGCCTGCAATACAAAGAGTGATTCCCTTCTTCTGGCTGTTGCCAAAACAGGTGCATGGATATCCCTTGATAAATTCAAAGCTCCACAAGTTGAGGATTATATCTCCAATATTAAATTACTGAAGCAGGAAGGCTTCCTGGATCAGATACTGCTGTCCCATGATGGAAATTCTTTTCCGCGAGGAGGGGATATTCGTGGATACCAGTCAGTGATAACCCATCTTGTTCCGGCTTTGGAGGAATCAGGATTTTCAACAGAAGAGATGAATCAAATCCTGGTAGTAAATCCTCAGAATGCATTCAGGGTGAGGGTCAGGAAAAAGAGTTAATCACTTTTAGCTCCCCGCATAAGCAAGAATTACAAAAAAAGTGGTTCTGTTCTGATAGATACAGATAGGTATAGTGCGTGACGCAGAGCTGTATAACTTTGAACTCCTGATTAATTGATCCAGTATGACAGCTTGATTACGATCCCCCGGTCCTTGGTTCGCAGTCCGGCCGGATAGGCATTTTCTGTGTAGACAATAAAGAGGTCTGAGACCGGAGCAAAGCGCCACTGGAACCTCATGTTTACATTCAAATTGTCAATCTGGTTGTTGTACTGGACAAAGGTGGTAAAGAAGAGGGTCTCTGTGAAAGTAAGGTCCAGCCGGGGTCCAACCAAAATCAAATCCACGCTGGTGTAGGGTTCAGGGAGCAGGATCCTGTTGTAGGATGTAACCAGAGAGAGGCTTCCATAGGGTTGTACCCGGTAATTTATATCACTGTCAATGCTAAGCCGGGTACCGTTAAAAAACCCGCCATACCGTCCCGTTAATTGGTATGTGAGGAGTTGTCGCTTATTGGAGAGGTAGCTCAGTGCCACCTCAGTCCAGTTGAATTCACTACCGGCGGGGAGCATTTCGCCTCCGGTATGGGTGGGGTCAAAAGGCTCCAGCAACCTGAGATAGCCCTCCTCCAGGTCAAGGGAGATGCTGCTTCGGTCCATCCAGGTCAGGGAATAACTCAATTCGATCTCCCTGTCGGTCAGTGAAAAATCGGGCTCAAAAAAGAGATCAATAGTTACGTCAGGGCCATGATTGGCGATCCGTTTGGACATGGGGTAAAACTTGTATCCAACCGTGGGGTTGGTCTGGTGGTACCCTTTGCGTCTCACAAAACCCATTTCGGCAAGGTAGTTACCACCCACATATGCCTGGTTCCACCCTGCTGAAAACTGTTGTGTCTCGTATAGGATGGAAGCTGCAGTGGAAAAACGATTCCCCTCCGGTCCGGGACTGAAGGATTGGTGGTAAAATGTCTTACCGGTCCACCTGTTATCGGCGCTTGCAAAATTAAATTCGGCACCGGCCACCCGGTTATAGAGGTAGGAGTGATAGGCAGAATCACCACCGGGATCCATCACCTGTTTGTTGGTCATAAAGAGACTCACATTGGACCGGCTGAGCACCTTTCGTTGCAGCACTGCTACGCTGAAATTACTGGCTGCAATGGTGTCCTTTGAGCCTGTCTGCATATTCATCAATCCGACCCGCCAGTTCTCTCCTGCATTGCCGCTTAGTCTGGCACCTGCCAGCACCGGTGCGTTCAGTCCGATCCGCCTTGAAAAAAAGGGCCTGAGATTTTCGGTACCCAGATTGGCAAACAGGTCACTGTTCTCCAGAAAGAATTTTCGTTTCTCAGGGAAGTAGAGTTCAAACCTATCCAGGTTTGTTCGTTGCCGGTCCACCTCCACCTGGGAATAGTCTGGATTGATGGTTACATCCAGGTTCATGGAAGTGGAGAGGATCACCTTGGCATCAAGTCCGGCCCCACCGCCAAAATCAACTGGATCACCAGCCTCTTTTTGATGGGTGGCTTTGCCTGAAGCATAGGGGATCAGCGAAAGCCTGACACCCGAAGCGGGTAGTGGACTTTCCCAGGCGAGGGTTCCGGTGTATGCAAGATTGGCTGACTGGAACTGGCGGGGAACGGGTGCCCAGCTTGTCTTCTCATTTGTTTTAAGGTCAAGCCGGCTGAAGTTGATCCCCCATTCACTATCTCCATCCCGGTACCGGATGCTGCGGAAGGGAATGCTGAATTCGGCGACCCAGTGATCTGGGTAATTCTGAACGGCTGATCTCCATTTACAATCCCAGTCCAGGGAAACAAATCCTCCGTTGGCCTGAAGCCCGTCCCATTGTGCACCTGCGGCCGAGATCCCAAATGCAAATCCATTGGTCTGGTCGTTGTAGGTATCGATAAATGCAATGAAGTTGTCATTCTTAGGAAAACTGAAATCCCTTCTCAGCGATTCGGCAGGCCTCTTTCCCGGTATTGTATCATGACAAATAATACCCATGTATATGTTGGTTTCGTCATAGGCAATCATCACTTCGGATTGTGATTGGGCAAACCCTGTATCGATGGGTAAGATTCTGTAAAATGGGGTTGTTTTTTCAGCCCTTGACCATATGGCCTCATCCAGTACTCCATCCACCACAATGGGTTGATCTGTTTTTTTTGCCTGGAGCCTGTAAGAATCCCTGTTGATAGGGGTAGACTGACCAAAAAGGGATTGAGCGCATGCGAATAAGCATACAAGGAAAACCGGAAGGGTTGATCTCATATTGCAATAGTAGTTTCCAGAAGGTCTGTTAAGGTAT
This sequence comes from Bacteroidia bacterium, assembly GCA_030596245.1. Lineage (GTDB taxonomy): Bacteria > Bacteroidota > Bacteroidia > Bacteroidales. The sequence continues at coordinate 3,588 of JAUVKN010000024.1, forward strand.
TTGACCGCTAAGATAATCAAGAAGCCGGAACATCAGCTCCTGGTTGGTTTGATAAACTTTTTCTTCACCCAGGATCTCCTCCTCTGACTGGATATAGGGTCCGGGCACAAGTTCATCCCGGCAGTTGTCTACCAGATCTTTAACTGATGCTGGCGTGACTTCCAGGTGGAACTGGAGGGCCAATACCCTGTTGTTGTAAATGAATCCCTGATTGGGGAATGCGTGCGAGCTGGCAATTCGTGTAGCCCCTTTTGGAATGGGGAATGTATCTCCGTGCCAGTGAAATACTTTTCGGGTGACAGGAAGGTCCTGCCAGATCCTGTAATCCCCCAACGAGGGAAGGAATTGGAGGTTGTGCCAGCCGATCTCCCTATGTTTTCCAGGGTGTACTTCTACTCCTAATGCCGCTGCAATAATCTGGGCCCCAAGACATATGCCAAGAACCGGCTTCCTGGTACTAATATACCTGGTCACCCAGTCAATCTCATCCTGCATCCATGGGTGAATATGGAAGTCGAACACATTCATGGGGCCGCCCATGATCACCAGCATCTCCACACTGGAAACGTCCGGCAGTGGATCATCCTCATAGAACCGGGTGTAGGTAAGAATATGGTTCCTCTTTCCGATCCAATCAGTTATGATTCCTGGCCCCTCGAAGGGCACATGCATCAAACACCGGATGTTGAGTTGATCAGCCATCACAATCCTCTTTTCTAAAACGACACAGTAGTTCCCGGACCTTATCTACACTCTCGATGTAATATGCGGCTTTGGTTGTCTTTGTACCCACCTTGATGGTATAAGAGCGCTCAGGCATTGCATCAAATGTATACTCATCGGTCCAGTCATCTCCCACAGCAAAGATAAAATCGTATTGATTATCTCCCATTTTTTGCAATGCAGCCCTTCCTTTGTTGATGCCTGAGTATTTGATCTCAAGCACCTTGTCACCATCCATAATTTCCAGGTTCAGATTGGAAGTAAGGGTGCGGAGTTCATCTTTCAACTCCCAGGCTCGCTGCATGCCCAGGTCGGGATCAGCTTTCCTGTAATGCCACACCAGGGAGAAATTTTTTTGTTCAATGAAGGTCCGGGGTGTCTGATCCACATAATACTCCAACAGGGGTTGGACCGAATCCTTCCATTCATTGTCAATCTGCTCCAGCATATTCCACTCATCCCCGGGGTCCCTGATCCAAACCCCATGCTCAGCAATGAAGTGAATATTCCACGCTGGATCAAACCACCTGCTAAGGGTCTCCTTATCCCTTCCGCTGATGATTACCACTGTATTTTTTTCATCCTGCGTTAATTCCTTCAGTATTTCATAAAGCTGTGCATCAGGTTTTGCATCTTCCGGATCCTTTTTGAACCAGGAGAGGGTTCCGTCGTAGTCCAGGAACAGGATGCGGTAATTGGTCCCTTTATAGGCCTCCATGATCTGCCGCATGCGGGCAACGTTAATCTTACGGGTCAGGTTGACTTCCTGAATTTCTTTCACTCCTTCCAGGCTTTTGATGAACTCATTGGCCCAACGTTCCACAGTATATCGCTGCAGGCGCTGCATCATTACCTTGTTCCTTCTTACCTGTTCCTCTACCGGCATCTCTATGGCTTCCCGGATTGTTTCCGCAATTTCATCCAGGTTGTTGGGATTGACCAGCAGAGCTTCGTGCAACTCCTTGGAAGCTCCGGCCAGTTCACTCAGGATCAACACCCCCTCCCCATTGTGTCTTGAGGCCACAAACTCCTTGGACACCAGGTTCATCCCATCCCGAAGGGGAAGTATCAGGGCGATATCCGAAAGTGAATAGAGATCGATCCGTTCATCCATGGTGAATTCCTGGTTCAGGTACCTGACCGGCGTCCAGGTGATGCTTCCGTAGTTGCCATTGATCCTTCCTACCAATTCATCCACCTTGCTTTTCAGGTTATAGAAAGAATCACTGGTTTCTCCCGATGGGATGGCCTGCACAATCAGACTAACCCTGCCCTGGTATTCGGGATAGGTTTGCAAGAACCGTTCAAAAGCCCTGATACGCTGCGGGATACCTTTGGTGTAATCGAGTTTATCGATGGAGATGATAAGCTTTTCCAGATGCCCGGATTTCTTAAACATCTCCAGCTCCTTTTGGATCGTTGAGGGTGTGGATTGATCACTGTAGATAGAAAGGGCTTTGTTACGGAACCTGTCATAATCGATTCCCTTGGGGAATACATCCACTTTCAGAGTTCGTTCGCCAATAGAGATGCGGTTGAATACCGAATCAACCCCCAGAAGCCTTCTTACCGAACTCATAAAATGTCTTCCATGATCGTAGATCTGGAAACCGATCAGGTCGGCCCCCAGCATACCCTCAATCACCTCCAGTCGCCAGGGCAACAACCTGAAGAGTTCGAACGAGGGGAAAGGAATATGGTTAAAGAGACCGATGGAGATACCCGGTTTCTTCTCCCTGATCATCTGGGGAAGGAGCAGGAGGTGATAGTCGTGGATCCAGAGGATATCCCCGTCATTGATTATCTGGAGGATTTTTTCTGCATATAGTTTGTTGATCTTCACATAAGCTCTCCAGGAAACTTCGCTGTAAGTTACATTCTCTGTAAAATAGTGGAACAGCGGCCAGAGGGTATTGCGGGCAAACCCATGAAGGTACAGGTTCCGGTCGCGGGCCCTGGGAAATATGGCGGTACAGTTGATTGGATCCAACTTGCTTTCCAGGATCCTGATCTCCTTTGGGGTGAAGTCGTGGTTCTCGAACCCGGTAAGCCCCACCCACATTGGCTCAAATGCCTGGTAAAAGTGCTGCAGTCCCGAAATGGTCTGTTCCTCTGTCTTTTCTATGCGGTAGTTTTCATCATGCCATACTATGTTTACGGGGAGCAAATTGGAGGCAATAATGAGACGTTTCATGTGAACTCAATTAATTATCATCAATGATTTGAACGCTTCTATAAATTTAGATACCTTGACGGCTAATACCAATTATTAATATCAACAAAATGGCATTTCAACCCAAATTTGACGCGGTGATTTTTGACCTGGATGGAGTGATCACCAAAACTGCCCTTGTGCATGCTTCTGCATGGAAAAAGATGTTTGATGATTATATGAAAATTCGGGAAGAACGATTGGGCGAACCATTCAGGGAATTTACCCATCAGGGGGACTACCTTCCCTATGTGGATGGGAAACCCAGGTATAAGGGAGTGGCTTCATTTCTGGAGTCCAGGGGGATAGATATTCCATTCGGGGATCCGGCCGATGATCCTGAACAGGAGAGTGTCTGTGGATTGGGGAACAAGAAGAATATTATGTTCAATAAGGTGCTTCATGAGGAGGGTGTAGAGGTATATGAGTCCAGCGTAGAAATGCTTCATGGGCTGAAAGAAGCCGGGGTCAGGATTGGAGTGGCGTCGTCCAGCAAGAATTGCAAGCCTGTGCTTGAGAAGGCAGGGTTGCTCCATTTTTTTGAAACACGTGTTGACGGAGTGGTCTCTGCGGAAATTGGCCTTAACGGGAAACCTGAACCCGATATTTTCACCACAGCTTGTGACAACCTGGGTGTGGAGTATCACCGATCTGTTGTGATTGAGGATGCTGTTTCGGGAGTAGAGGCCGGACGCAAAGGAAATTTCGGGTTTGTATTGGGTGTAGCACGGGAGGAGAATACCCGGGAGTTGTTTGTTGGTGGAGCAGATATTGTGGTGGAGGATCTGGGAGAGATCGGTTTGGAAGGGATCAATGAGTGGTTCGAGAAAGGGATGGAGCGGGATGGATGGTTGCTTCACTATTATGATTACGAGCAGGGGATGGAGCGGTCCAGGGAAGCTCTGCTGGCAGTAGGTAACGGATATCTTGGAACCCGTGGGGCCATGGAAGAGAGCAGTGCCAATAAGGTCAATTACCCGGGCACTTATATTACCGGCCTGTTTAACAGGCTTGTGTCCAGGGTGGGGGACAGGGATATTGAAAATGAAGATTTCGTCAACATCTCCAACTGGTTACCCGTCACTTTCCGCATCGATGGTGGAAGCTGGTTTGAAATCAACCCGGAACCTACCTTCACCATCAAGAGCATTCATCGCACATTGAATCTTAAAAATGGAGAGTTACACAGAGAGATAATTCTGGAGGATCAACAGGGGAGGATCACCAGGGTCAGATCATCACGATTTGCCGGCATGGCCGATCCTCATCGTGCAGCTCTGTGCTATGCAGTTACACCCCTCAATTATGATGGCAGGATTGACATCAAAACCGAGTTAAGGGGAGATCATAGCAATGCGGGTGTGGAGCGGTACAATACTTTGAATCAGGGACATCTCTCACCGGTGGCGGAAGAGTTTTCGGACGATAAATTAAAACTTGTGGTGAAAACCACCCAATCGGATATCCTGGTAGCTGTATGTGCCGGGAACAAAATTTTAAATGGAGGAGAGCAGGTTGAATCAAAAACCCGGTCGGGGAGAGGATGGATCAGTCAGGAATTTGAGGTTGCAGCAACCAGGGACCAGGAAATTACCCTGGAAAAAATGGTTTCTATCTACACCTCAAGGGATCCGGAAGTGGAGGATCCGCTTGAGGAGGCACTAAACACCCTGGAGCAGATCTCCTCCTATGACCTTGAACTGAAACTATCCGCCGGAAGATGGAGAGAACTCTGGGATCGGATGGATGTAACTATTTCGGGTGACCGTGAAGCACAACGCCTGATGAGGTTGCACCTGTTCCATATGATGGTGGCTGCATCACCGCACCATGCCGGACTTGATTCGGGAATACCGCCCAGGGGGCTGCATGGCGAGGCTTACCGGGGACATATTTTTTGGGATGAGTTGTACATTCTGCCCCTTTATAACCTTCATTTTCCCGAGGTGGTCAAATCGGTACTCATGTACCGTTTTCGCCGTCTCGACGCTGCAAGGGCCTATGCAAAGGAGTATGGTTTTGAAGGGGCCATGTTTCCCTGGCAGAGCGGAAGTGACGGTCGGGAGGAGACCCAGATCATTCACCTGAATCCCCTTTCAGGCGAGTGGGGCGATGATTATAGTTCACTACAGAGACACATCTCCCTGGCCATAGCTTATAATGTTTGGAATTACTATCACGCCACAGGCGACCTGGATTTCATGGGCAATTACGGAGCGGAGATTTTACTGGATATCTGTAAATTCTGGGCCAGCAAATCGAAGCTTGATGAAAGCGATGGACGGTATCATATCGACAGGGTTATGGGGCCCGATGAATTTCATGAGAAATTACCGGGTTCAAAGGTGGGTGGTCTGACAGATAACGCGTACAGCAATATCATGGTGAGCTGGATGATGGACAAGGCCTTCATACTTATGGATCATTTGGAACCCCAACAGAGGGAGCGGATCCTAAATGTACTTTCTCTCACAAAGGAGGATCTTGATCGCTGGGCGAGGATCATGCATGGACTGTCATTGCATATTTCTAAAGAGGGGGTGATAGAGCAATTCAGAGGGTATTTTGGTTTGGGGGAACTTGACTGGGATCATTACCGGGAGCAATACGAAGATATTCACCGGCTTGACCGTATCCTAAAAGCGGAAGGCAAATCACCCGATGACTACAAATTGTCCAAGCAGCCTGATTTTCTAATGGGCTTTTATAACATTGGAGCATCTGAGGTTACACGTATTATAGAATCACTTGGATACACCCTTCCCGAAGATTATGAGAAGATCAACTTCAACTATTATATCGACCGGACCTCCCATGGGTCCACACTGAGCAGGCTGGTACATGCAAGGCTGGCCTGGCAGACGGGATTACACGACATTGGATGGGGTTTATATCTGGATGCATTGCGAAGTGATCTGGTAGATATCCAGGGCGGCACTACCGGTGAAGGGATACATTGTGGTGTAATGGCCGGGACGGTTTATGATGTGATATCGACCTATGCAGGGTTGAATCTGAAAGGAACTGTCCCGGAACTAAATCCATCCCTGCCCGGGCACTGGAAAGGGTTGGATTTCAGATTTAATTTCAGAGGAACATTTTTCAAGGTATCAGTATCTGAATCCACTCTTAAAATTTCGGGAAAAAATGCAGGAAAGGATAAAATAAAAGTACATCTTTACGGAAATGAAATTGAACTGTCACAGGATGAGCCTGTTTCAGTAGCAATAAATTAAAATCTTACGATAGATGTTAGGAGATATTCTTCTGATCAATGATATGCATAAGGAGGCTGCCCAGGCTATTTTCGAGCGGCTTAAGGATAGCTGTAGTAGCAAAGGTGAGCGATACCGTTGCATTGTTGGCATTTCCGGTGAGTCCGGATCAGGAAAATCGGAACTTGCCCATTCCCTGGGAAAACTGTTAAAGGAAAATAATATCAGGGTTAAGGTGATCCATACCGATAATTATTATAAAATCCAGCCGCTTCTCAGGGAGGAGTGGCGCCGCAACAAAGGATATGATAAGATAGGCCTCGATGAATATGACTGGATCAAGATCAGGAAAACCATTCGGGATTTCAAAGAGGAACAGGAGTGTATGATCCCATGTATTGACCTGATCCCTGAACAGGTAGATAAATTGATCACTGATTTCAGCAAGATTGATTTGCTGATTGTCGATGGACTTTATGCCATTAATGCCCCGGATATTGATCTTCGGGTTTTTATCGACCTCACCTACCACGAGACCAAGATCAACCAGATTATAAGGATGAAGGAGGCCATGAGTGACTTCCGGTTGGGAATCCTGGAAAAGGAGCACCAGGCAGTAGCAACCCTCAAGCCCATGGCAGACCTGATTGTGGATAAGTCCTATCAGGTGGTCACCGTTGAGGAGCACATGAAGCAGGCTTAAGGAAGGATCATGGAATTACCCAGGGTCTTATATGTGGATGATGAAACAATCAACCTGGAATTGCTGAAAATTACCTACATGAATGAATTTGAGATAATCGCTGCTCAATCTGCATCGGAGGGTCTTGCACTTTTGGAGTTACATCCCGATATCCATGTGATCATTTCCGATCTGAAGATGCCGGATATGAATGGTCTGGATTTTATTAAGGAGATAAAGAAAAGGTATGAGCAGAAAGTGTGCATATTGCTCACCGGATTCATGGTATCGGAGATTATGCTTGAGGGATTTAATAAAGAATTGATATTCAGATATATAATGAAACCGTTTAACCGGGAAGAATTGGAAGAATCAATTCTGGAAGCATTTCGCCGCTAACCTGTACAGTACCCCGTTTATCGGCTGGTTGCCAGGGGCAGGATTATATCTACGACCACCTCTCCATCCTCATTTCGCACATCAATGCTGCCATCGTGCTCATCCACGATCATGTAACTGATGGTCATCCCCAGCCCCTTTCCCTGACCCACTTTCTTGGAGGTGAAGAACGGATCGAATACCTGCCTGATATCCTCCTCTGGTATGGCCGGACCGGTGTTGCTGATGGAGATCCTGGCCACTGGATGTTGTCCTGTTTTTTCTTCATCCACAGAAACATGGATTCTTCCCTTCTCTCCTGGCTCTTTGCTGTTGATGGCATCAATGGCGTTATCCAGTACATTTGAAAAAACCTGTTGGAGCGGCTCCTCAGAACATAAGACCTTTACTCCGGGTTGGATCTTTTTCGTCAGAGTGATATGATCGGAAAGTTTTGATGTAACATCAAGCAATACGGAATAAAAGATCTGATCCAGATCATGTATTTTCTTCTTCTCCTGACCCGTAGAGGCGACAAATCTGAGACTGGAAATGATACCGGTAGCCCTCTTTACTCCCTCAAAAGAAGATTCCATGATCTGATTGATCTGTGGGACAAGTTTTTCCTGTTCCGGGGTTAACCCCTCCTCCAGCTTGAACCACTCACTTTTAAGTGTATTGAATGCATGGAGGCTTCCTGAAATAAAATTCAATGGATTGTTGATCTCATGGGCGATTCCAGCTGTAAGGGTGCCCAGTGATGCCATTTTTTCAGCCTGGGCCAGGTCATTCTGCTGATTGCGCATGATCATCTCATACCTGAAATTCCTTGCAAATAGCAGACCGAGTGCCAAATTCACAAATAGATAGCTAACGATGGGTATAAGGTTGTAGTAGAATCTGTTCTCATGGACAATCGGAATGATTGTTTCACTGCCATTGCTAAAAAAGATCAAATAATTGTCGATTAAAAGGGCCAATAACAGATAGACAATCAGGGTACTTATTAATGCTCTCCTTTCCCTTGCCGTATGGAGGATAAAATGGGGGATCAACGATAAGGCGATGGGGACATAGGGGAACCAAAAATAGAACTCATTATCCAACACACCACCCAGGGGGGGGAGTAAAAGAATAATAATGGGAGTCAGGGTCAGTACCAGTACTTTGGCCAGGTTGATTTTCCGTGCTCTTATTAGAAAGAGATTAATAATGCAGATCAGAATGAATGAGTGGTAACGGTATGTGACCGGGACAAGTTCCTCTTCGGAAATATGCAGTAGAATGACGATGGCACTGAATAAAACGATAAGAAAATAATTGATGAAAATAAGGGAGACGATTTCTCTGTCACTTTCAAACTTGTACCCCAGGGAGAGCTTTTCAAGTGATGGTGGTCGGATTCTTATCATATGACAAATTGTATCACACCTAGTATAAATATAATATTTTAGTTATGAAACAAATCAACGCTATTTGGCATTTCATCAATTAGTTAATGGAAGCTGGTCAAATGAAGGACCCCATGCTCTTGATTTTTCCGACAGAATAAGAAGATGACGAGAATCGGATTTTGCAACAAAAATGTTCATGGAACCGTATATAAGGTTGTATTATGAATATAATAGTAAAAAAAATGAAAAAGCACTTGCATTTCAGGGCATTCGTATCGATATCTCTGACCGTATTACTTCTATTTGTATTCACGTCGTGTGATAAAGAACCCGTAAATGATCGTCCTGAGCTTCCCCCCGTGGAGAGCCTGGTGATGGATTTTTCCGATTTCGATGAACAACCCGGTGAACAGAAAAGTACGGATTCATCCTATGAGAATTTCCTCCATTCCTATCTGTCGGTGTTTTTCTGGAATGTGGCTTCAACTGTGACCTTGGCCTTACCAGTGACTGCTTATGGGGTTGCACTTCAGCAGGATCCGGTTTACATGGGTGACAATACCTGGGAGTGGTCTTTTGTTGTTCCATTCAATAACCAGAATTATTCGGCCACACTCACTGGTTCAAGGATAAACAATGAGGAGTTCTCCATGGAGATGGTCATTGCCTTTGCATTAACTCCTGAGCTGGGTGTAAAATGGTTTGATGGGGTGGTCAGGTACGATCATACCCATGCTACCTGGAACCTTTATAAGGATGGATCATTAAAGGTATTTGAAGCCGAATGGAACAAGGACTTTGAAACTGAAGATGCAGACCTCACCTATACATACGTAGAATCTGGACAGAATGAGACCGGAAGTTACATCATGCTGGCTTACATGCCTGAAGAATTCTATGATGCAGCTTATACTATTTCTCTGGCAGCCGGTGATACATATATTGAGTGGAATACCACCACCAGGGAAGGTCGCGTCATGGACCTGGTTAAATTTGAAGATTCCCAATGGCATTGTTGGGAAACAGAGGCCAACGGACTGATGAATAAGGTTTGTGATTAGAATTAGTACAGACTCTCAAAAAATACAGTACTGAATTAAATATGCTGGAGATAACAAATGAGGGTCTTTTACCTTCCGATCCGGTAGGATACTTTCAGCATAATTGCATTCGTGGGGTGAATATCCCACATATCGGTAAAGTCATCCCCAAAACGGAATTCACCGTATGGGTTATAACCGGAACGGGTCTGAGACCAAACCAGGTAAATGAAGGATCCAGGCCGGTATTCCCAGCGGAAGACCAGGTTGGACAGAAACTCCTTGACATTAAAATCAGGATTCCCGAATTCATAAACGAGCAATGAGGCTGATTCGTTGATGCGGTAGAGTTGATCATCTTCGAAGTATTCAATTTCGTCGGAGGTATAACTATGGAACCGGTCTGTGAAGTTCTCAGCGATAGGATCTGTGATGTATTTGAAGTCGCTGTAATCACCTGAAGCGATAAAAGGCTGACCCCAGAACTGTACAGTAAGTTCCGGGGTGATAATCAGGTCCAACCGAAGTGACATGCTGAGGGTCTTCTGATCGATGCTTCCGAAAATATACCGCTCTTCATTCTCAAAATGTTGCTGCGTCACATATTGCAATTGACTTTTCCTGTAGCTGAAGTTGGGGTAGAGAGAGATGCTCAGGTTGCTGATGGGTTTGTAGGTGAGATCAAGCTCAACACCATAGCTGGTTCTTGAATCTTCTCGTCCCCGGGAATAGTTAGCCTCCATCTCTGCGATCAATTTCTTTCTTGAGCTGGAGGAGATGAATCCGTTCAGGGAATAATCACCCGGAAGCCTCATCGCCGGACCACCTCGAAGGATTGAGTTGGAAGTAATGTCTGAGCCTGCCTTTCCAAAAATACCTGCATTCCAGAGGTTCATAAATTGTGCAAAGCCATTGAGATTGAGACCTATAAGCTGATGTCTTCCTCCAAAGTCCCATGCACTATATTGGCTCATATTCAGAGACATACTTCTGAAAATACTGAAGGGTTCATTGAAACGGTAGTTTAAATAGAAAATCTCAAGAATCTCATCGGAGGCATTTAAAAAACCGATATCATTTAGTTCCAGTCCTGGTGAATTAAAGTAGAGGAAGGTCCCGAAATTCAGTCGGCCACTCTGTTTAGTAAACTGGAGGCTGCCGCCATATCCTGCCAGCGAAGTGCGGGATGAATCCAGGGTTACATAATCGGCATCGGGTCGCTGAAAAAAGTGGACAGGGGAGCGTTGTGTCCTGATAAGGGCCTCTTCTGATCCTCTCACCTGGCTCATATAGGTCGAGAGAGACAGCACGTAACTCCGGTCGGCAAAGTACTGTTGGAAATCGATTCCACCGCTTATGGCAGAAGAGTGCAGATAATCAAGGTGCTCCTCATCATTGAACCGGTTGGTAGAGGTGACCATACCTCCCACGATGGTATTCCCTTTCTGAAACTCTTTGGAAACCCGGCTGGCAAAGTAATTGGTTAGTGGTTCCACGGTTTCAAAGCGGCGGTCGCCGTTATGATCGATTTCAGCCTTCTCTCCTGAGGTAACGCTCTCCATAATTCCCACCGAGAGGCCATCTTTTGTTTTCCCTGTAATCTTTGCTGCTCCCAAAATACTTGTGAATTGGGGTACGCTGGCATATTCACCATTGCCCAGGTCAGGGTAGTGGTGTGGCCTGCGTCCGATCCTCCGGGAATAGAACAGGTTATTCATGCTATGGACCGCCAGGTCATAATCGAAGATGTTCTTTCCTTCAATAAAGAAGGGACGTTGTTCCTCAAAGAAGGTCTCATACGCAGTCAGGTTTACCTGGGAAGGATCGGCTTCCACCTGTCCAAAATCAGGATTGACGGTCATGTCGAGGGTAAAGTTGTTGGTAAGCCCGATCTTGGCATCCAGGCCGCCGTTTATCGTACGTTCCTTCCCGTCGGCCATAAAAGGATTCTCCGGATCTTCTTCGAACCACCTGGATCCGGCTATCCCGTAGGGAGTAATCTCTGCCTGTTTCTTTGGATCAATATTTTCCAGTCCATGCAACTCACCCATCAAATGAACAAAACCCGGTGACTCTTTTGACATGGGCTGCCAGAGGGAGGTTTCATTGTTGCGGAATATGATCCTGGCCATTTGAAATCCCCATACACCCCCGCTGCTCCTGTCAAAACGGAGCTGACTGAAGGGGATCTTTGCTTCCATGGTCCACCCCTGGTCATCGATCCGTGCCTCCACCCACCATATGGGATTCCACGTGAGATCTTCACCCTGACCATCATTGGTCATGTAAAAATCCATCTTTGACCCAGCAGCGCTGGCCACAAACGTAAAGGCTGTTTGCAGGTCATGATAGCTGTCAAACTGGAATGCTACGAAATCACCATCCATATCATCACGGCGGGTGAGTCTTCTGACAATGCTGTCCGGTGCGGTATCAAAAGCACGGAAAGCAACATATATGTTTTCATGATCAATTACTACTTTGAACTTTGTATCCTGACTGGCAGGGCGGTCGTCGTATGGATCATACATTTGGAAATTACCGCCCCACGGGACCTTCTCCCACGATTCGTCATTCAGTACGCCATCGATGACCGGGGGGACTTCAACTTCAGCCGTGGTGTAGATCTTTTTTGGATAAGCACTGTCCTGCCTGGAAAATGAGGGAATAAAAAAACCACTAATAGCAACTAACAACAACAGTCTCTTCATAAAAGTATTGTTAACAGCTTAAGTGGTGACCCAATATTACTACATATAAACCTTAGAATAAAACCAAACTAAACCTTACAGCATTAGCACCAGAAGGAGCTGAGAATGTCTATGCCAGGTTATGTTTCTCAATAAACTCTTTCAATACACCTGCCAGGTTGGGTTCACCTATTTCCTGCAGATCATAATAGACCCGGGTGTTTGGTTTCTTGATGTCGATCAGGCGGTTCAGATCGATGGGAGTCCCGATCACAACCGAATCACAATCGGAACTATTTATGGTGCTTTCCAGGTCATTTAATTGTTCTTCTCCATATCCCATGGCTGGAAGCAAGGTCCCGATTTCAGGATAGATTTCAAAAGTTTCGGATAGCTTTCCAACGGTGAAAGGCCTTGGATCCACAAGCTCTGAAGCTCCGAATTTTCGTGCTGCCACCACACCGGCCCCGATCTTCATTTCACCGTGGGTTAAGGTGGGACCGTCTTCTACCACCAGCACCCTTTTGCCTTTGATCACTTCAGGGTTATCTACCCTGATGGGAGAGGCACCATCGATTACGGTAGCTGTGGGATTTACTTTTGCAATGCTCTCACGTACTATTTGTATGCCTTCCGGAGGTGCGGTGTCCATTTTATTAATGACCACTGTATCTGAAATCCTCAATACAACTTCTCCCGGATAATAGCTTAGCTCATGACCGGCCCTGTGTGGATCCACCACTCCGATTGTGAGGTCAGATTTGTAAAATGGAAAATCATTGTTCCCTCCATCCCAGAGGATGACGTCACATCCATCAGGATCGTTTTCTGCTGCCCGCAAGATTGCTTCATAGTCCACACCAGCATAGATCACATTTCCCCTGACTACATGAGGTTCATACTCCTCCATCTCTTCGATGGTACATTTATGTATGTTTAGGTCATCAATGGAAGCAAATCGTTGAACCTTCTGAGCAACCAGGTCTCCATAAGGCATGGGATGCCTGATGGCCACTACCTTCAGACCCCTTTCCATTAGTTGCTCAATCACTTTGCGTGAGGTCTGGCTCTTTCCACAGCCTGTTCTTACAGCACAGACAGCAATGACTGGTTTGGTGCTCTCAATCATGGTATCGTTGGTCCCCAACAATGTAAAATTGGCGCCTGCAGCATTAACCACTGCCCCAATACTCATCACCTTCTGGTATGGAAGGTCACTGTATGAAAAAACACATGTTTTGACTTGCAGCTTTTCGATCAATCGGGGAAGTTGATCCTCCGAATGAATGGGGATTCCCTCGGGATAAAGTGACCCGGCAAGTTCAGCGGGGTATTTACGCCCGTCGATATCCGGAATTTGTGCGGCTGTAAAGGCCACTACTCTGTACTCAGTATTATCCCTGAAAAATGTATTGAAATTATGAAAATCCCTTCCTGCTGCTCCAATAATTATGATGTTTTTTCTGGACATAAGATCTGTTTTTTTTTGAGATTCGAGATCATCAAATTTATACGAATATTTGACCAGGGATACCGAATATGCTGTATAATAGCTTCACCGAAATTATTTATTGAACAACTTGTTTACTATTACGTATTAATAAATAGGATTTTTCGAATAATTATATCGAAATTCGAAAATTAAAGTATAGGAAGGTGAATTTTTTGGCACATACATACCTGTCAGGTTGCAGTGAAGAGATCATTGTTGGGAACTTCATGGGTGATTATGTAAAAGGAAGAAATTATCTGCTTTTCCCCGAACTTGTGAAGAAGGGGATCCTGATTCACCGGGATATTGATACCTTCACTGATATGCATCCCATTACCCGGCGCAGCAAACTGAGGGTTGCTGCAAAGTATCATAAATATGCAGGGATCATTATCGATATTTTTTATGACCATTTCCTGGCTTCACTCTGGGATAATTTTTCTACACTGCCGCTTGATGAGTTTGTAAACAGGAGCTATGATCTGTTGAAAAGGAACTATAAAGTATTGCCGGAAGCCATTAAGATGTGGTTCCCTACTTTTCTTGAAAATAATTGGATGATGGCCTACCAGACCGTGGATGGTATAGAATTGGTTCTGGAACGCATGGCAGCCAATACCTCATTACCCAATCACGCTGAATATGCGGTGGAAGTGTTAAGTGACCAGTATGAGAGTTTTAAGGATGATTTCCTTGAATTTTTCCCGTTGATTATTCAATTTCTGGAAGAGAAATACGAGATCGAAATTACTATACAGAGAGACGGGTACCCCAATTGTTAAGCATATTGCTTATTCTCAGTTTTCAGTGTAGGGCCAGGAAGTTTATCAATCTTTAGCAGTTTGTTGTACTCCTTTTCAAAGAAAAACTCAGATTCTCCAAAGGCAGGTATTAAGTCATCCAGCCATTGTGCTTTGGGATCGTAAGCGGCAAAAAACGGTTTCCCTACCCACTCCGGATCCCTGCCCTGCAGAAATTCAAGTACGAATACCTTTTCACCCTTCACCTCGGTCATGCCTGCAATTCGAACTTTACCCGGTCCCGCAGACATGCTGGGACCTCTTACCGTGCGGCAAATGCCGCTCACCTGCTGATAAGCTTTGTTGAATATATGGTGTGCCTGTTCAATGGTTACTCCAAAATAGGTTTGTGCCCCGGTATCCCTGGCCACAAACATATAGTATGGAATCATTCCCATTTCCACCTGCTTTTGCCACATGGTGGACCACACCTGGGGATCATCATTAATATGCTTTAGCAAGGGAGATTGGGTGCGAATCTGTGCACCTGTTCCCAGTATTTTAGTGGTCGCCTCCTGAACAGCATCTGTTTCCAGTTCCCTGTAGTGATTAACATGTGCCATGAAGGCCAGGTGAATTCCCCGGTCCGTTATCCTGCGAAATATATGGAGCAGCTGCTCTGAATCCGGATCAGTAAGATAACGGTATGGCCAGAATGACAGGGATTTGGTGCCAATGCGAATGGTCTTTAATTGTGGCAGATCAGCATCCAGAATGGCATTTATGTATTTTTCAAAAACGGAGGCCTTCATAACCATGGGGTCGCCACCGGTAAATAAGATATCTGTGATGGATGGATTGTCTTTCAGAAATGAGACCACCAGATTAGGTTGTTTCATTGCAAACTTCATCTCATTGAGTCCGGTGAACTGGGGCCACCTGAAGCAAAATGTACAATAGGCATGACAAGTCTGACCCTGGGTAGGAAAGAAGAGCATGGTTTCGCGGTATTTGTGCTGTATCCCGGTTAACTTTTCACCCTGGAGGGTGGGTACATTATGTTCAAGCTGTCCGGCCGGATGAGGATTCAGAGAGAGCCTTAATTCATTTACATACTTGGCCAGCTCAGTTTTACTGGTTTTATTTTCAACCATTTCCGAAAGGGCATTGAATTGAGCCGGTTTTAACATCGACTTTTGCGGAAAGTTAAGGATGAACATGGGATCTTCCTGATAATTATCCCAATCAATCAACTCATTAACCACATAGTTGTTGGTCTTAAAAGGAAGTATTTCGGAAATAATTTTAATGGTATGGATCTGGCTCTGACTTAACCGTCCATATGACGGAATTGAATGAAAATTATGTCGTGCGTATGCTTGATATTTCATGAAGAACTCCTTCCTGGTTTAGCTGGAGGCTTTTTCCGGCGTATTGCAAAGATACGAAAAAATGGTGAGGATTAAAAGAGTTGGCCCTGCCACAGAACATCCTGTGACTGGTGATAGCTGCGGAAACCTTGCCTTACCGGAGCAATTCAAGACGGCTGGCATCCAGCCTGAGGAAGATGAACAGGAACATTGTAAATGCCCAGAGAGAGGACCCCCCGTAACTGAAAAAAGGCAAAGGAATCCCGATCACAGGCAGGAGACCGATGGTCATGCCAATATTGATCAGAATGTGGATAAAAAAGATTGATATAAACCCGTATCCGAAAATCCTGCTGAACGAAGAACGTTGTCTCTCTGCCAGCATAATCATCCTTAGAAGGAAACCAATATATAGTAGAATGACGAAGGTTGTGCCCAGGAATCCCCACTCCTCACCTACGGTGCAGAAAATAAAATCGGTACTCTGTTCCGGTACAAAATGGAGTTTGGTCTGGGTGCCATTCAGATAACCTTTACCGGAAAATCCACCCGAACCGATGGCAATTTTAGACTGGTTCACATTGTATCCTACACCCTGCGGGTCATCTTCCAGTCCCAATGTTACATAGATCCTGTGTTGCTGATGTGGTTTGAGGATGTTATTCATGGCATAGTTCACTGCGATCGTAAAAGCGATTGCGATTATTACACCTGCCAGGATCTTCATATTTGTGTAGTCCCTGACCCTGAAACCCTTGATAGTCAAGCCTATAGAAATTGGCACCAGGGTGACCAGTCCCAGTATGAACAAGGAGAAACCGAGATCAAACAGATGATTGATCCCGAAAAGAACCCCAAACAATCCTGCAGTCCAGGCTAAATTGATGGCTCCTTTCTTAAAAGATCGTGACACGATCATGTAGATAAGGGTGCCTGCAATGACAAGGATGAGCAAAAGGAGCACTTTGTCGATGATGAGTGTTGCAAAGAAAAGGAATACCAGAGCTGCAAGCATGAGCATGGTATGGGCCGAAAACCCCTCCCTGAACAGGACAAAAATGAATGCAAAATAGACCAGTGCTGAGCCAAGATCTGGTTGTAGCAAGATTAACATCGGGGGTGACATAATGATTGCTCCGGCCTGTAACAGGTGCCAGAATTTTCTCAGGTTATAATTGTGAGAGGTGAGCAAATTGGCCAGAGCAAGGGCTGTGATGGGTTTGGCAAACTCCGAGGGTTGAAGCTGGAATCCCCCAATAACGAACCAGCTTTTGGCACCATTGATCTCTTTTCCGAACACCAGAACCCCCATGAGAACCACAATGAGGGCAGCATAAAGGAAATAGGCGAAATAGATGTAAAACTTTGCATCAACTACAAGAAGTATTACCGCAAGCAAGATGGAGGCTCCGATCCAGAGCAACTGTTTCCCGAATCGTTGTGAAAGGTCGAATATGCCGGCATCAGCTTCCATGATGTTCGCCGAAT
>JAUVKN010000285.1 GCA_030596245.1 Bacteroidia bacterium
TCGGAGGCGGACCCGAATCAGCTGTTTACCGTTCCACCGATGGGGGGGAGAACTGGATCAAATCCATGAAAGGTTTACCAAAAGTGCATATAGGGGGCATGGGGATCTCTGTATCTACGGCTGACCGAAATGTGGTCTACCTGATCATGGAAGCTGCTGAAGGAAAAGGCGGATTTTTTCGTTCGGAAAACCGGGGTGCCTCCTGGAAAAGGATGAGCGATCATGCCAGCAGCGGTCAGTATTACAATGAGATCTATTGCGATCCGGTGGATGTAAATAAGATATACTCCATGGAGACCTATTCACATGTCACCCTGGACGGAGGGAAGAGTTGGAATCGCCTGGGAATGGACAACCGTCATGTGGATGATCATGCATTGTGGATTGATCCTTCCGATACCGGGCATTTCCTTATCGGGGGGGATGGTGGAGTCTATGAATCGTATGATGGCGGAGTCTCCTACCAGTACAAGTCCAACCTGCCCGTGACCCAGTTTTACAGGGTCTTTGTGGACAACGAATTTCCCTTCTACAACGTGTATGGGGGTACCCAGGATAACAATACACTGGTTGGTCCTTCCATGAATAAGAGTTCGGATGGCGTAACCAACGAAGATTGGAAAGCAATCCTGGGTGGGGATGGATTCTGGGCCGCTGCAGATCCGGAAGATCCCAATATTGTTTATTGCGAATACCAGTACGGGAATGTGTCCCGCCATGACAAAAGAAGTGGGGAGAATATCAATATCAAACCAAGACCCAGGAAAGGCGAAGAAACCTACAAATGGAACTGGAACGCACCGCTGGTGATCAGCCATCACTCCAACACCAGGATCTATATGATGGCCAACAAGGTTTTCAGATCCGACGACCGGGGCAACTCCTGGAAGGTGATCAGTGAGGACCTTACATCAGGGGTCGACAGGAACAGTTGGCCGGTAATGGATCATTACTGGAGCTGGGATGCGGTGATGAAAGATGTATCCACCAGTCTGTGGGGCACTGGAGTATCGATCTCTGAATCCAGGCTGGATGAGAGACTGCTCTATGCCGGTACCGATGATGGGGTTGTTTCCATTACTGAGAATGGAGGAGAGAGCTGGAAGAAGGCACAGAGTTTTCCTGGAGTTCCGGCACATACCTACGTGAGTGATCTTGTGGCCGACCGGTTCGATTCCAATGTGGTGTATGCCACTTTTGATAACCGAAAAAGGGATGACTTCAAACCCTATGTAATGAAGAGCTCGGACAGGGGGAGCAGCTGGGTATCCATTGCCGGAAACCTGCCTGAAAATGAAACAGTGCATACCATCGAGCAGGATATGGAAGTACCCGGACTGCTCTTTGTAGGGACCGAATTTGGATTCTACTTCAGCCTTGACGGGGGAGCCGATTGGACAAAACTCAAATCGGGCATGCCCACAATCAGTGTGCGTGATATGGCCATCCAGGAGCAGGAGAATGATATTGTGCTGGCCACATTTGGCCGCGGATTTTATATTCTTGATGATTATTCTCCTTTACGTGAGCTTGCGAAAGAAAAAGTGATCATGGAGAAGTCCTCCCATATTTTTCCGGTGGCCGATGCCCTGATGTATATCCAGACAGGTGGTAAATATGGGCAGGGGTCCAACTTTTTCAAAGTGAAAAATCCTGATTTTGGCGCCACCTTTACCTACTTTTTAAAAGAGGTACCCAAGACCTTGAAAAAGGTGCGCCATGAGAAGGAGAAAGAGTTGTTCAAAGAGAAACAACCCATTCCCCAACCCAGTCGTGAGGAGTTAAGGCTCGAGGAGGCAGAACAGGAACCACAGTTGATCTTTACCGTGTATGATGAAGATGGTAATGCCATCAGGATACTCACAAAAAAGGCATCCAAAGGGATCAACCGGATCACCTGGGATCTGCGTTATCCTTCCACGAGGCCTGTATCTTCTGGTACTCCAGCAACTGGTCGGAGGGGCGGATCATCCAGTGGTAGTGGTTTACTGGCCATGCCCGGCACCTATAGTGTAGGGATGGATATCTTAGAAGGCGGAGATGTGATCGCACTTACGGAACCGGTATCATTCAATGCAACCCTGCTTCAGCACGCTACACTTCCGGCCAAGGATCATCAGGCACTGGTAGCTTTCCAGAATGAAGTATCAGAACTCTCCAGGGTGATGACCGGAACTCAACGCATGGTTCAGGAGCAGTTGGGCAAATTGGCAACCATTAAAAAAGCGTTGGTTCAGACACCGGGTGCAGGAGTTGAGCTAAGCCGGCAGGTACTGGAACTGGAAGGTCAGCTGAAGGATCTCCAGTTTGTACTGGATGGACCCAGCGCCAAAGCAAGCTGGGAAGAACTTCCTCCCATGGTGATGCCGTTGAACCGACGCCTGAGTGTCATGATCAGAACCCACTGGTCCTCCACCTCCGAACTGACCAAAACCGAGACCGACCAGCTGGAGATCCTCCGCGGGGAGTTCCCGCCGCTGCTGGAGAAACTGGAGCAGGTTGTGGATGGAATTTCGGAACTGGATAGCCAGCTTGAGGAGTTGAAAGCGCCCTGGACACCTGGGAGGGTTCCGGAACTGGAATAAGTGTAACCGGGGGATATTCCTTACATTTGTAATATGTCTGATGAACAGTTACATAAAACAATCGTTGACTACTTCAGGGATTATAAGCCTAACCGGATCAAAGAGTTACGTGCCAGGGAGAACATTACTCAGTCAGACCTGGCACGGAAAGTTGGGGTAAGGCGTGAGACCATTGTATTCCTGGAGAAGGATAAATACAACCCTTCCCTGAAACTGGCTTACGATATTGCCCATGTGTTTGGGATGAGCATTGAGGAGGTGTTTGTTTTTTAGTCACTTATTCAGAGGCTTTCTTCTTTAAGTTTCTCTGAGATAAACACTTTAATCACACTTTGTCTTGTTACTCCAAGACGCCGGGCCACCGTATCTAACCTCTGAACCATCCAGACAGGGAAATCGACACTTACCCTTCGTTGTTCCAATCCAGGTCGGACTGCATGTTCTAAATCGTAGTGAACAGAAAGATCTTCACCTGCGTCAAATCGCTCATCAAATTCTGCTGCTGTTATATATTTCTTTTTCATTGTCCCTTGATTTTCTGACTGATATAATTCTGATTTTGTTTTCCCTGAGGGTAAAAATCGCGGACCAGATATCATCTTCTAGCTTTGCTATGAGAACGGACCTGTGTTCATCAACCCACCTGGCAGGAATCTCAATCCTGTTAGGATCCTTCCAAAGCTTTCTGGCAGATTCAAAGTCTATCCCATGCTTTCTTTTATTTGATTCACTTTTATTTTTATCGAACTCAAACATTAAACACGACTATATTGCAAATATACTTAAAAAAGTATTAAAAAAGCATTAAAAAAGGCACAATAAATACACATTTAATGAAATATTGCAATCCCTCCCTGAAACTGGCCCACGATATTGCGCAGCTGTTTAGAATAAAGATCGAGGAGGTGTTTGTTTTCAGTGAGAATTAGCGCAGTTGTTTAATTTCATCTGAATATTGTACTTTTGATGAGTATGACAATGTCAGATTTAAATATTGCTTTAATTCGGGACTACTTTAAAGATAAGCCCGTTCTTAAGGCGTATCTATTTGGTTCCTATGTTCGAGGTGAAGCTGATGCTCAAAGTGATATTGATATACTTGTTGATTTAGATTACTCCCAGCGTATAGGTTTGCAGTTTATTCAAATGAAAATTGACCTTGAGAAGATATTAAATAATAAGGTCGATCTAGTTTCATCAAATGGCATATCAAAATACATAAAACCAATTGTCGATAATGAAAAGCAATTGATTTATGCACAGTAAACAGGGAGACAAAATTAGATTACAGCATATTCGAGATGCAATCCTGGAGATCGAATCTTACCTGTTTGAAGTTGATTTCCCGACATTTATCGATAACTCAATGATGAGGTTCGCATGCATTAAGCAATTGGAGATTATTGGCGAAGCAAGTAACCACATTTCTGAGGAAGTAAAATCACAGTTTACAACTATTGAATGGGCCCAGATCGTTGGAATGCGAAATGTATTTGTTCATGAATACTTCGGCTTAGACTCCAGTATTGTCTGGGAGATTATCAAAGGTGATTTACCAGAACTTAAGGAAACAGTAATTGAAATTTTAAATTCAATTGTTTAATCCAAACAATGTACTATTTCAGCTCAAACTCAATGCCCAAATGATCCGCTATCTCCTTCATCTCCTTCTGTACCGGTACAAGTACATCAATGCCCTCTTTGCTGATGCGTTCCTCGTTTTCCCGTTCGGGATCGCCGGGGATCATGACCCGGTCGTGACCTTTGGCCGGTTTGGCAGCGCGGAAGGTCTCAATCCATTTGTCCATCTGTGATTTGAAGGCTTCCGGTTTCTGGAAGGCATCGATGCGCATGGCACCAAAGAAATGTCCGGTTCCTTCACCCACTTTTTCTTCCTTAACGGGAAGATAAGCAACTGAAGGTGGACAGAAAGGTCCGAAGTTGGCGCCTGATAATACCGCCGAGAAGATATCCACAATAGCACTCATGCAGTATCCTTTGTGACCGCCTTGTTCCCGGGTTCCTCCAAGGGTAAGCATGGTGCCGCCCTGCTTGAGAATATCCGGATCATCAGAGGGCATACCTTCAGCATTTTGTACATAACCCAACGGCACTTTCTCTCCCTTTTTGCCGGCCACGGCCAGTTTGCCCCGGGCGATGGGGGTGGTGGAGAAGTCAGCCACAAAAGGAGGATGTATCCCGGCCGGTACTGCCACAGCAATGGGGTTGGTTCCCAGCATCTGTGAAACGGAAAAAGTGGGTGCAACCAACGGGTTGGCAATGGTCATGCAGATCCCTATCATATCGTGTTCCAGGGCCATCATGGAGTAGTACCCGGCGATCCCGTAATGGTTGGAGCCCCTTGTGGATACCCAGCCGGTCCCTGCACTCTTGGCCTTTTCAATGGCGATCTTCATGGATTTTGTGGCAGCGATCATCCCGATGGCTCCGTCTCCGTCCACCACAGCAGTACTGGGTGATTCATGGACCACCCTCACATTGGGCTTCACATTGATGCGGTCGGCTTGCCAGAGTTGAAAATAGTCCTTGATCCGGATCATTCCGTGACTGGAATACCCCCTTAATTCGGCAGCGATGAATACATCGGTGGCCATTTTAGCATCTTCCGGGCTGCAGCCCATTTTTTCAAATACCGTCCTGGTAAATTGCTCGAGATAATCTACTGTATACATGGAATATAAGTTTTAGATTGTTAGTTTATGTTTCGTTGATTAATTTTTCCGTACCAATTTATAGGAGCAGGCCTGGGATGT
>JAUVKN010000237.1 GCA_030596245.1 Bacteroidia bacterium
GGAGAATGTGACACGTCCGGCAACGGTTATTGGTCATGTGGAGGGAGAAATGCTGAGTGATTCCTGGAACCACTCCGATGATGAAATGTATTTCCTAACCATTCCGGGATTGGTGAAATATGC
Organism: Bacteroidia bacterium; assembly: GCA_030596245.1. GTDB lineage: Bacteria > Bacteroidota > Bacteroidia > Bacteroidales. The sequence continues at coordinate 124 of JAUVKN010000237.1, forward strand.
CTTTACCGAGGAATTGAAACAGGAGTATTTTAAAACAGCCCAAAGCCACTGGGAGATTGAACGCTCTGAAAAAAATCCTCTGTGGAATTATTTGTATGCACTTATTGGAGGATCTGATTATGATCTTGAGGAATCTGCCTGGTGGCTCAGGGAATTCCCTATGGACCTGGTCTCCTGGAGTGTGGACAACAGTCACAGGCAGGATTTAACAGGTATTGAACCAAATTTCAGACGACAGGAGTATACCGAGGTATTGCCAAGAGATGAAAGGCCCATGCACCTGCACAACAATGCTTACAGAAACAATGGTGGCAGCGATGGCAGAAGAGAATATCCTCCATACATCTACCTGTTGCCCTACTGGGCGGGAAGATATGTTGAGGCAATCTCCGAACCGGTGAACTGAAAATAGAAATTTGTTATTATTATTTTACATTGTAAAAATGAAACTCCTTTTAATCTATTGCAACCGTTTTGCTTATACGCCAACCACTAAAACCATAGATTTTGCGTCTGAAAAAAGTGAATCAGGAGAGTTCCGGGATATTCAGACTGCGTTCATCCATCTGGAAGAAGGAGACAGGGATCGTGAAGGAGAAGTGGCAAAGAAACTACTGAAGAATCTGAAATGGATCTGTGGAAAGAATGATACCGGAAAACGAATCATTCTTCATTCCTTTGCCCATCTCTCTGAGAGCAAGGCACCCCCTGAATTTACGCAATCATTTTTTAATTCAATCGATCAAAGGCTTACAGCTTCGGGTTATGAAGTTCACCAGACCCCCTTTGGATATTTTCTGGATTTACAAGTAGAAGCTCCGGGATTTTCCCTGGCACGGGTTTTTAAATCAATAGACTGAAAAATTGAGAACCATTTTTTTCATAGTTGGCCTGGGTATTTTTGCAGGATGTGGAGATACAGATCAAAACGATGAAATAAAAAGCATTTTCATGAACGAAAAACAGATAACGTTTACACCAAGAACACATGCACTGGACAACAATGACAACTTCTCTCCGGATGGGAGGTTCCTCTGCTATGATACCCGTGGTACGGTTTATAACGAGAATCTGGCCAATTCAAAATCCATTGAGAAGGTTGAAATTGCAACCGGAGAGGAGACTGTTTTATGGGATCCCCCTTCAGTAACAGGAGAAGATGCAGCTCCCGGAGTGGCTGCTGTCTCTTTCCATCCAAATGAAAACAAGGTTATTTTCATTCACGGACCTTTGCTCGAAGAGGTGAAAGCGCGTGGACCCTACTCTATCCGCAACCGCACGGCTCTAGAAGTAGATGGCAAAGGGGGGAAAAACGCTGTAAAAGTTGATATGCGTGATATCTCCAACAGAGTGACTACTCCCGGCGCACACCGGGGAGGTACACACCGGCATGAGTATTCAAAGGATGGTAGGCGTATCGGATTCACTTATGATGACTTTCTTGTTCAGGAGTATGACCGGACCATTGGATTTATGCAGCCCCATGAAAATTCACCCGAAGGATATTCACACTATTTTTCAGTGATCCTTAAACCGGCAGAAAAAGGGAAATCAAAAGCCGGGGAGATTGAAAAAGCGTATGGGGATTCATGGTTAGATGCCGCTGGAAAAATGCGTGCATTCATTGGAAAAGTAAGGGCACAAAATGGCATTGATTACGAAAATGATCTGTTTGTAGCTCATATTCCGGCAGATATTGATATGACCACATCTTACTCAGGCACACAGGACCAGTATCCAGAACCGCCTGAAGGCATTACCATACGCAGGCTGACACACGGCATGGATGTTACAGGCATTGTGCGTGGCTCATCCGATGGTAGTCAAATAGCCTTTGCTGCCCGGGATGAAGGTGGCATTGACCAGTTGTTTATCATACAAGCGGTTGGATCTGATGAACAACCAAATAGGGTTACAAGGCTTAAATCACCGGTTTCCTCCATTCGCTGGCATCCCTCAGATGAATGGGTATTTTACATCACCGATGGAAATCTATTTGTAACTTACGTGGGAACAAGGCACAACTTCGGTAGAACCATCAAATTAAGTGATGACCGGCTGGTAAGGGATCAGCTGGTGGTATCGCCGGACGGAAACCTGCTTGCATATATTATTCCTGTTCCGACGAAAGATACATCGGGAACTATAATTAAAGATGCTGCCGGGAATAATTTCAGGCAAATCTTCGGAATGGAACTGGATTGGAAAAAAATAAAATAAATCAGAGGAGGAGTATCTATGGCGAAAAAACAACATGTTATCGGAGTGATCCCTGCCCGTTATGGCTCGTCAAGGTTTCGTGGGAAGGTGATAGCTGAAATCGCTGGCAAGCCAATGATTCAATGGGTGTATGAACGGGCAAGTCAATCGCAAATGCTGGATCAACTTTTTGTAGCCGTGGATGACACACGGGTCTTGAAATGTGTAGAAGGATTTGGGGGAAAGGCGGTTATGACAGACCCAGACCATCAATCCGGTACAGATAGAATTGCCGAAACAGTGGAAAAAATTCAAACTGACATTGTTGTAAATATTCAGGGAGATCAACCACTGCTCGATCCTAAAATGATCGACGAGGCAGTACAACCCATGTTGGAAGATACAACTGTTCAGATGTCAACCCTTAAAATAAAAATCCGGGAAGAGGATTATTCAGATCCGGCAGTTGTTAAGGTAGTGGTTGATAAAAATGATTTTGCACTCTATTTTTCCAGATCGCTTATTCCTTATCCCCGCGATAAGGTGGCTGTCAATGTTTATGAACATGTTGGATTATATGTTTATCGCAAGGATTTTTTGCTGACAATATGGGAGATGCCGCAAAGTTATCTGGAAAAAATTGAAATGCTGGAGCAGCTTCGCGTATTGGAGAATGGCTATAAGATTAAGGTTATTGAAACAAAAAGCAAACATGCGGCTGGAGTCAGTGTGGATACACCGGCTGACCTTGCCAGGGTTGAGAAATTAATCAGAGATATGAATTTAACTTAAAATAACTCCATGAACTCAAATAGGGAGCTTATAAAACAGTTATATAATGATCTGCAGCCATCGGGCAGGGAAACGGTTGACAAAGCTGTAGATCGCATTGTTGAAGCTAAAAAGAGACAGGGTAAAGTTGTAGTCGTCACAGGAAGCGGACCCAATCTGCACGAAGGCGTTACAACGCTTCTTGCTGAACTTATCGATAAAGGAGTGGTTGATGGCGTAACAACAAGTTCGGCTGTTGTGGCGCATGAAATGGCAGGTGTATTGGATGAAGTCAAAAGAGTTGATGGTAAACAACTTGGGTTCTCCGGAAAAAATCTGCCACGTGGGGGTATTTTCGAAATCACCAAAATGTCTCCGGAGTTGCTTGATCAGCTTAAAAGGGAGATGATCATCGATACCGGCCTGATTGAAAAAGCCCTGTTACTCGAAGGTGATGTGATCATCAAAGCGGCTGGAAATATGGCATACCCCATGGGTATGCGTACGGAGAATCTGGCAAAAGAGATTCTGTTTATTGCAAAATCAAAAGGGCTTCCCTTTGAGGTTATCGCTGGAGCAGGAGCAGATGAGCGAACAATGCTGGGCGCTGCCACAAAAAAAAATATCCCGTATTTAGTTACAGTTCCACAATTGATCGGTGGTGGAATGGTTGGCACAGCTCTGGCCGATTCGATTTCAATCATGGAAAGAACATCGAGGATTGCTGAAATGATGAGCAGCGCTGATGTGATTATCGAGTCGGCAGTTGCTTTGACCCAGGAGATCCATGATGGCCCGTTTGAAACATACACCGGACATGGAATCTGGTCAAATTGGGATGGCTATCCAACATACAGTTTAGAGGGAAAGACGTTGATACGAATTGATCTCGATCCGAATTTGAAAAAAGCCTGGGATCTCGAAAAAGGATCCGGCACTGTACAGCAGGCCATTGATAAGGGAATGCCCAAGACAAAATCAATGGATATCCCATTTCGAATGGAGATGTCAGGTTTCGCCCGGTTAGAAAAAAGTATCCCAATCGTTGGTGACATTGGGATTATCTGGCCCATCATGGCACATTTAATCGAACAGAAGCTGGGGATTCAGCTTGATTTCATCTCTTATCCGCAACAAACCCCGGAGGGTATGGAAATGAGAAAATGGATTGTGCAGCATATACTTCCGGTCAAAAAAGAGAGGCTTTACCTGTAGTCACAATCAACTCATTCTTAACTAATATTGACATGCTGCTGAATACCAAATGTTTGAAGATTGCTTTATACTTTATATTTTTCACCTCGGCACCTCTTCTCAGTGGTGAAAAACCTGGCCCTTATGCAGATATAATAAGTACCAGGGTTATCTGCAAACAGCAGGGAAAATATATCGGCTGGCCCAGTATTACAAAAACTGAGTCGGGCGAGCTGCTGGTGGTGTTTTCCGGTGACCGTGATGCCCATGTATGCCCTTTTGGAATTACCCAGATGGTTCGCAGCAGCGATCAGGGTGAAACCTGGACCGATCCGGTCACAATAAATAATACACCGCTCGATGACCGTGATCCAGGGATTCTTGAAACAAAAAACGGAACTTTACTTGTCAACTGGTTTACTTCCCTGGCTTTCGATACAAAAAAGTTTTATGAGCGGAATCCATCCTGGAAACGCCATGCTGATAAACTGGGAGATGAAACCAAAAAGCAGTGGATAGGCAACTGGACCAGGCGGTCGCTGGATGGCGGACTGAGCTGGGAGGAACCTGTAAAACAGCTGGTTTCTGCTCCACATGGGCCCATTGAGCTATCCGATGGCAGGATACTTTACGTTGGTACCGCGTATATAAATAATGAAAAAACCATCGGTGTGGAACACTCCATAAACGATGGAGAGACATGGCAACTGATTTCAACGGTCCCAATACACAGAGAGGACTCGATTGCGTATTACCATGAGCCCCATGTAGTTGAACTCTCAGATGGCAAACTTGTGGCCATGTTTCGATACAATCCAAAAGACCGCAATCAGTCATATCTCAGGCAATCTGAAAGCTACGATGGGGGTAAAAGCTGGTCCACCACTCACAAAACAGACATATGGGGTTATCCACCCCATCTTATGCAACTAAAAAATGGTTTGCTTCTAGTTTCTTATGGTGTTCGCCGGGAACCTTTTGGAGAAATGGCCTGCATCAGCCGGGATGGTGGAGAAACATGGGAAACAGACAAAGAGATCATGGTAAATCCTGCCATGAATTCTGACCTGGGTTATCCGGCGTCTGTTCAGCTTGATGACGGTTCGATCCTGACAGTCTATTACCAGATTGATAAAGAGGGTGAAAAAACCTGCCTGATGAGTACGCACTGGCGGTTAAACGAAACGAGTTTTTTATGGGATGACACGAAAGAGGTTGTGGATATCGGTTCCCGCCGGGAGTTGTTTGTGGATCATTTTCTCGTGGAAAAGCAGGACAATGTACAACTTGTCCTGCATGAGCCAAAAAACGAAGGTGTGGTCCATCTATTCGACAAACCGTGGGAGGGACCGTTCTGCGGATATGCCACCGTCATAAAAGACAACTCTCAGTACCGGCTTTACTACCGGGGCCTTCCGGAGGCAGGTAAAGATGGGAGTAAGGCTGAAACTACCTGTTATGCCAAGTCTGAGGATGGTGTTCACTGGACCAGACCGGATTTGGGTATCTATGAAGTGTCAGGTACTTATGATAATAATGTTATACTGGCCAATGATGCTCCATTCTCTCATAATTTCTCCCCATTTCTGGATATGAAACCAGATACCCCTGAAACAGAAAAATATAAAGCAGTAGCCGGCACTCAAAAAACCGGATTGACAGGCTATAAATCGGCAGATGGTATTCATTGGCAAAAAATACAGGAAGAACCCATTTTTACGAAAGGTGTCTTTGATTCCCAGAATGTTGTTTTCTGGTCACAAAATGAAAACTGTTATGTTTGCTACTTCCGCTCCTGGACAGGAGAAGGATACTCTGGATTCAGAACAGTTAGCAGGTCAACATCCAAAGATTTTTTTCACTGGAGTGATCCTGTTGAGATGGATTTTGGTGATAACCCAAAAGAACATCTCTATACCAATCAGACTCATCCCTATTTTCGGGCACCACATATTTATATTGCTACTGCAGCCAGGTTTATGCCCAATCGACAGGTTCTCACCGAAGAGCAGGCAAATCAATTAAATGTAAATCCAAAGTATTTTAAGGATTGCTCCGATGTAGTTTTAATGACATCCCGTGGTGGGTCCCAATACGATCGTAGTTTCATGGAAGCATTTATCAAACCTGGCATTGGATTACAGAACTGGGTATCACGTTCCAATTATCCGGCACTGAATGTTGTTCAGACAGGCCCTGTTGAAATGTCGGTCTATGTAAACCAGGATTATGCCCAGCCGACCGCTCACCTGCACCGCTACAGTTTACGAATCGATGGGTTTTCGTCGGTACAGGCACCATATGATGGAGGTGAGATGATTACCAGACCATTCCGGTTCTCCGGTGATACACTGTTTCTCAATTTTTCTACGTCAGCCGCCGGTTTTATTAAGGTTGAAATACTCGATTCAGAGGGGAAAATAGTGGAAGGTTATGGACTTGGAAATTCAAAAGAGCTTATTGGGAATGAGATTGAGAAGGCTGTAATGTGGCAAGGAGATCCGGATCTGATGAATCCCAAAGGGCTCAGCACAAATCTAACGGTAGCTAAATTAGCTGGTAAACCGGTCAGGCTCCGCTTTGTAATGAAAGATGCCGATCTCTATAGCCTGAGGTTTAATTGAACCAATACATAATAACTTCAAGT
>JAUVKN010000093.1 GCA_030596245.1 Bacteroidia bacterium
GACAGGCACAACACACATTGAAAAGCACCTGCATCACCGGGATCCTGGAAGCTGAAGCGGCTTACATGATGGAATCTGTAATAAGGTTTATTGATGCCACGGACGATCTGGTATTTCAGGAAGCGTTTAATAGCTCTTAAAGCCCTTATTACCCAGGATAGCATTGGGCTTACTGAGGAGCAGGAGCTGGTGGAAAAAATCCCAGACAAAATCCAAAACAAAATCCAAAACAAAATCCTGTGAAAAACCGGCCAGGGTGTCCCAATGACGAAAACAGGAAGAATGCAAACCCTGTCAAATAAAAGGTATTAACCCCAGGGTAGAACCCTGAACCCAAGTTTCCGATGCAGAGCATTGGGGAATTTAACCATGTTAAGATTAAAAAAAGGTTGCCTCTTTCGAGACAACCCATCCATTTGTTTGTTTTATTATTTGACCGGGTATTTCCTGAACGTGCCTATAAACATTTAGCTTGGCTAAAGGTTTTCAGCACCGAAGGGAACACCCCTGGCAAATTAATACCCGTAGATTGCGGTACTTCCAAGCTCCTCTTCAATGCGAAGCAACTGGTTGTACTTGGCGATCCTGTCGGAACGGCTCAGTGAACCGGTTTTGATCTGTCCCGAATTGGTAGCCACGGCAATGTCGGCAATGGTAGAATCTTCCGTTTCACCGGAACGGTGTGAAGTAACAGTGGTGTAACCGGCCCTGTGTGCCATTTCAATGGTGTTCAGAGTTTCGGTAAGGGTACCGATCTGATTCACCTTGATCAAAATGGAGTTTGCACATCCCAGTTCTATCCCCTTTGAAAGATAATCCACGTTGGTAACAAACACATCATCACCAACAAGCTGGCACTTATCTGCGAGTTTCTGGTTCTGGACCACCCATCCGTCCCAATCCGCTTCATCCATGCCATCTTCAATGGAATCGATGGGATACTTCTCCACCAACTCAGCAAGGTAATCAACCTGCTCTTCAGAATTGCGTTTGGCACCGCCTTCGCCTTCGAATTTGGAATAGTCGTAGACTCCATTCTCAAAGAATTCGGAAGCTGCACAGTCAATGGCAATGGTTATATCCTTGCCTGGTTTATAGCCTGCCTGCTCGATAGCTTTCAGGATGCTTTCCAGCGCATCTTCTGTCCCGTTCAGTTTGGGTGCAAAACCACCTTCATCACCTACTGCAGTGCTCAGTCCGCGTGCTTTCAAAACGCTCTTAAGTGCATGAAAAACTTCGGCACCCATTCTCAATCCTTCTTTAAAACTGGTAGCACCCACGGGTCGGATCATAAACTCCTGGAATGCAATGGGAGCATCAGAGTGGGATCCTCCATTGATAATATTCATCATGGGGACAGGCAGATGTGTTGCGTTGGTACCACCGATGTAGCGATAAAGAGGCATGTCGTGGTACATGGCGGCCGCTTTGGCTACTGCCAGAGAAACACCCAGGATGGCATTGGCACCCAATTTACTTTTAGTTTTGGTCCCGTCAAGGTCCAACATTTTCTGGTCGATGGCCACCTGGTCAAGAGCTTCCATTCCAAGCAGCTCCTCGGCAATGACCTTATTTACATTGTCTACTGCTTTCTGAACACCTTTACCCAGGTAACGGTCCTTGTCACCATCCCTGAGTTCCAATGCTTCATTCTCACCTGTGGAGGCTCCCGAAGGAACATCAGCACGACCAATAAATCCACTGGCCAGGGTTACTTCCACTTCAACGGTGGGGTTACCACGTGAGTCCAGTATTTCACGTGCATGAATATCAACTATTTGTCCCATAATAATTAAATTTTATTAGTTTATTATACCTGTTTTTTTGAGGGATGTTTTATAAACAAACTGGGATTTTTTGGTGGAACCAAATAACCACTTTGTGTTAAAATATCCCGATAAAATCAAAAAAAAAAGGGATAAAGCATGTTAACTACTTTATCCCCAGTGTATTTAAGAAGATGTCACGTTTATTTTTTTATGAACTATTCTCGATGATTATCGCGGCCTGCCGCGATAAGAGTCAATCTTTCTTGTCTTCTGGCTTTTGTTCTTCAGCAGCCTCTTCGTTTGCTTCTGGCTTTTCTTCTTCAACTTCTTCTGCTGGCGCTTCAGCGTTCTTCGCTTCGCTCAGGTCCTTCGGTTGGGCCTCTTCGACAGGTGTCTCAGCAGGAGGTTCTTCGGCTTGCGCCTCAGTTCCTTCGGTGTCAACCTCTGCAACAGGCTCTTCTACTACCTCCTCCACAGCAGCCTCAGCAGCTGGCTCCTCAACAACAACTTCCTCGACAACTTCCTCAGCAACTTCTTCTGCAGCCTCTTCTACGGCGGTATCTTCAACTGCAGCTTCTTCCGTAGCAACGGGCGCTTCAGCAATCTCTGTTGCAACAGTGGTTTCTTCTGCAACAGCTTTGGGTTTGCTTGAGCCACGACGACGACGGGAAGATGATTTCTTGGAATCGACTTTTTCCGCCAGCAGGATCTCGTTGAAGTCAACCAGCTCGATCATACACATGTCGGCGTTGTCACCCAGCCTGTTACCCAACTTGATGATGCGCGTATATCCACCCGGACGGTCAGCTACCTTGGAGGCCACATCACGGAAAAGTTCGGATACGGCTTCCTTGTCCTGCAGGTAACTAAATACAACCCTGCGGGAATGGGTTGAATCGTCCTTGGATCTTGTAATCAAAGGCTCAATATACCTTTTGAGTGCCTTTGCCTTGGCGGTGGTTGTTTCAATCCGCTTGTGCATGATCAGTGAAGAAGCCATATTTGATAACATGGCCTTCCTGTGCGCCGTCTTCCTCCCTAGATGATTAAAATTCTTCTTATGTCTCATTGCAATTAATCCTTGTCCAGTTTGTATTTACTTGTGTCCATCCCGAAAGTAAGGTTCATATTGGTCAGCAACTCTTCCAGTTCGGTGAGAGACTTCTTACCAAAGTTCCTGAATTTCAACAGGTCGTTCTTATTAAACTTCACCAGGTCACCCAGGGTCTCTACTTCAGCAGCCTTGAGGCAATTGAGAGCCCTTACGGAAAGATCCAGGTCAACCAATTTGGCTTTCAGCAACTGGCGCATATGCAGCACCTCTTCATCGAACTCCTCATTGGCAAACTTCTCATCGGTATCGAGGGTGATCTTCTCATCGGAGAAGAGCATGAAATGATAGATGAGGATCTTTGCAGCTTCCTTCAACGCTTCCTTGGGATGAATGGATCCGTCGGTTTCGATTTCAAAGACCAGTTTTTCGTAGTCAGTCTTCTGCTCAACACGGTAGTTCTCAATGTCATACCTCACATTCTTGATGGGGGTAAAGATTGAATCCACAGCGATGAGCCCGAATTCAGCCTCGGCTGGTTTGTTCTCATCGGCGGGTACATAACCACGACCCTTGTTGATGGAGACCTCCAACTGGAGCTTCACATCCGGTTCCATGCGGCAGATTACCAGTTCGGGATTCAACACTTTGAATCCACTGAGAAAACGCTGCAGGTCACCTGCTTTGAACTCATCCTGACCTGTGATTGTACAGATGATCTTCTCATCGTTCACATCTTCGATCTGCTTTTTAAAGCGGACCTGCTTCAGGTTCAGTATAATGTCTGTAAGGTCCTCGATAACACCGGTTACAGTGGAAAACTCGTGCTCGACCCCGTCGATCTTAATGTTGGTGATGGCAAACCCTTCAAGTGAAGAGAGCAGGATGCGCCTCAGGGCGTTTCCCACGGTTATACCATAACCTGGTTCCAGGGGACGAAACTCAAATTTACCATACCTGTCATCGGCATCGAGCATGATGACCTTATCTGGTTTTTGAAAAGCTAAAATGGCCATAATAAGAATGTGGTTATATTATTTTGAATAAAGTTCAACGATGAGCTGCTCCTTAATGTTCTCGGGGATCTCTTCCCGCTCGGGACGGTTTAGGAATTTTCCTGTCATGGATGCCTCATCAAATTCAAGCCATGATGAAGATCCGTACCTGGCAGTGGAGAGTGAATCGGTGATTGTCTCCAGAGATTTTGAACGCTCCCTAACACCTACAGCGTCGCCAGGTTTAAGTGTATAAGAGGGGATATTTACAATCTCACCATTGACGGTGATGTGTCTGTGGGTAACAAGCTGACGAGCACCTGCACGTGTGGGTGAAAATCCCAGCCTGTATGCCACATTGTCAAGCCTCGATTCCAGCAACTGAAGGAGTACCTCGCCGGTCACTCCCTTACTTCTGGAAGCCTTGTCAAACATATTCCTGAACTGCTTTTCCAACACACCATATGTATACTTGGCCTTTTGCTTCTCTTTCAGCTGAATGCCATATTCTGAAGCCTTACGTCTCCTTTTGTTGTTCCCGTGCATTCCGGGAGGATAATTCTTTTTCTCAAAAGATTTGTCAGTCCCAAATATGGGATCCGCAAATTTACGCGCAATCTTGGTTCTTGGACCTCTATATCTTGCCATCTATTTATCTTGTTAATTGTTTCTATTTATACCCTGCGCCTTTTGGCTGGTCGACAACCGTTGTGTGGCAACGGGGTTACATCCATGATCTCGGTAACTTCAATGCCGGAAGCATGAATGTTACGGATGGCTGATTCCCTGCCAGATCCGGGTCCTTTTACAAAAACTTTCACCTTCCTCAGTCCAAGGTCGTATGCTACCTTGGCACAATTCTGTGCAGCCTGTTGAGCTGCATAGGGAGTGTTCTTCTTTGAACCCCTGAATCCCATTTTTCCGGATGAGGCCCATGAGATCACCTGTCCCTGATTGTTGGTCAGGGAGATGATGATATTATTAAAGGAGGCATGAATGTGTGCCTGTCCTATAGCTTCAACTTTAACTGTTCGTTTTTTTGACGATCCTGTCTTCTTAGCCATAACCTCTTAACTCTTATTTGGTTGCTTTCTTCTTATTTGCTACTGTCTTTCTCCTTCCCTTACGGGTACGGGCATTGTTTTTTGTACTCTGTCCGCGTGTGGGAAGACCAATACGGTGACGGATACCACGATATGAACCGATATCCATCAATCGCTTGATATTCAGCTGAATGGAGGACCTAAGTTCACCTTCAACCTTGTAGTTTTCGTTCACAGCTTTCCTGATGCCCGCTATCTGGTCATCATTCCAATCTTTTACTTTGATATTGCGATCAACACCTGCAGTATCAAGTATTTTCTGAGCAGAACTGCGTCCAATGCCATAAATGTAAGTCAGACTTACTTCGCCTCTTTTGTTTTTGGGCAGATCAACACCAACTATTCTAGCCATAATGCTTCTAATTATTTTTTATAAAATAAACTCTATCCCTGACGCTGCTTGAACTTGGGATTCTTCTTGTTAATTACGTACAAGCGTCCCTTCCTTCTAACGATTTTGCAATCGGAACTGCGCTTTTTTACAGATGCTCTTACTTTCATGTGTACTTATTTATTTCATTTGCCACATGAACCGAGTGATTTTAAATCGCTCGGTTCATAACTTATATATTTTCCACTAACCACTAACTACTAACCACTAACCATTAACCATTAACTACTAACAGGTACTACTTGTACCTAAATGAAATCCTCCCTTTGGTCAGGTCGTAAGGAGACATTTCAACTTTTACCCGGTCGCCCGGTAACAACTTTATGTAATGCATTCTCATTTTCCCCGAAATATGAGCTGTAATAATGTGTCCATTTTCCAGCTCCACCCGGAACATTGCATTTGATAATGCTTCGGTAATTACACCGTCCTGTTCAATTGAAGACTGCTTTGCCATTTAGTTGCTCTGTTTTTGTAACACTTCATCTATGTATTCGAAGGTTGACAGTACATCTGCCTTCCTTTTATCTATTGCCACTGCCAGTTCAAAATGGGCAGAGGGTAAATTATCTGCTGCGCGTATGGTCCATCCGTCCGGATCCTGCTTGATCTGCCTGCGACCCATATTGATCATGGGTTCGATGCAGATGACCATGCCCTTTTTCAATTTTGGTCCCGTTCCCCTTCTTCCATAGTTGGGAACCTCGGGGGCCTCGTGCAGATCGCGACCCAATCCATGACCCACCATCTCCCTGACCACACTGTAACCATGGCGCTCGGCATGTTCCTGAACGGCAAAACCTACATCTCCAACCCGCTTTCCATCTACCGCCTGTTCAATGCCTTTGCGTAAACACTCACGCGTTGTGGTTAACAAGCTGCGGACCTTCTCACCCATCGCTCCTACTTCGAAACTAAAGGCCGTGTCGCCGTAAAAACCATCCATGATCACACCACAATCCACCGACAACAGGTCACCCTCCTCCAGTATAACCTTTTCAGAGGGAATTCCGTGAACTACTTCTGAATTCACGGAGGTGCAGAGTGTCTTCGGGTATCCCTGGTATTTAAGGAATCCGGGGACAGCCCCATGGTCGCGGATGAACGTTTCAGCTATCTGATCCAGCCTTCCCGTAGACACCCCCGGCTTGATATGCTTTGCCAACTCGGCAAGTGTCTTCGAAACGAGCAAATTGCTCTGGCGTATCAGCTCAATCTCGTCCGCTGTTTTAATTAAAATCATCAAAGAACGCTATCACATATTATATGGCAGCTGCACTGCCTGTCCGGCCCTTAATCCTGCCTGACTTTGTCAACCCGTCGTAATGACGCATCAACAGATGACTTTCGATCTGCTGCAGTGTATCGAGGATCACACCCACCATAATCAGGAGGGAGGTTCCACCGAAAAACTGGGCAAAACTCTGGTTCACACCAGCCAACATTGCGAAGGCAGGCAAGATGGCCACAAAGGCCAGGAAAAAAGATCCGGGTAGGGTGATCCTGGACATGACTGCATCCAGGAACTCGGCGGTCTTCCGGCCCGGCTTAACACCAGGAATAAATCCACCGTTCTTTTTCATATCCTCTGCCATTTGCGTGGGATTCACGGTGATGGCTGTATAAAAATATGTAAAGAGGACAATCAGCATGGCACTGGTAAAGTTGTACCAGAATCCCACGGGATTTGAAAATACCGCTGCAAATCCAGATGCTGTATCAGCCTTGGCAAAACCTGCCACTGTAATGGGGATAAACATAAATGCCTGGGCGAAAATAATCGGCATTACCCCTGCAGCATTCACTTTCAGGGGAATGTACTGACGTACTCCTCCATACTGCTTGTTTCCCACAATTCGTTTGGCATACTGGACCGGTATCCTTCGGGTACCCTGCACCAGCAGGATGGTCCCCATGAACACCACAAACAAGATCAACATCTCAACCAGGAACGAGACAAGTCCGCCTCCCTGATTACCCAATTTATCCATAAATTCCATGCCCAGGGACTGGGGCATACGGGCAATGATCCCGATCATAATGATCAGTGAAATACCGTTTCCAATTCCTTTGTCTGTAATACGTTCGCCCAGCCACATGATAAACATGGTTCCTGCGGTGAGGATTATCATGGCCGACATCCTGGAGAAGGTCGGCGAGAAAGCATCTGCAGGAAGCTGGTAACGCAGGCTGGTGATGTAGCTCAATCCCTGGGGGATCAGAATCGCCAGGGTAAGGTACCTGGTGATCTGGTTGATCTTCCTTCTTCCGCTTTCGCCTTCACGCTGAAGTTTCTGGAAATAAGGAACTGCAATTCCCAGCAACTGAACTACGATGGATGCTGAAATATAGGGCATGATTCCCAATCCGAATATGGAGGCCCTGGCAAAAGCTCCTCCTGTAAAGAGGTTCAGCAGATCGAGTATACCTGATCCGGGCTGCTGACGGTTGGCCATCTCGGAAATGATCACCGGATTGATTCCAGGGAGTACAATGTGTGTACCCAGGCGATAGATCATGATTATTCCAAGGGTATAAACGATCCTGGATCTCAAATCCTCAATCTTCCAGATGTTCTTTATGGTTTCAATAAACTTTTTCATAATAGGTCAGCTGATAAAATCAGATTTTCTCCACAGTACCCTCCAGCGCCTCAATGGCAACAACCGCTGATTTGGAAAATGCGTGGGCTTTTACATTCAGTTTGGCTTTCAGTTCACCATTTCCAAGGATCTTCACCAGGGAATTTTTACGAACAAGACCAGCTTCGATCAGTGTCTCCACATCAATCTTCTTCAGCTTCTTCTCCTCAGCCAGTTCTTGCAACGTACTGATATTAATTCCCTTATATTCCTTGCGGTTGATGTTTATAAAACCAAATTTGGGAACCCTGCGCTGCAGTGGCATCTGTCCCCCTTCGAAACCAGTCTTCCGGGAATAACCGGAACGGGACTTTTGTCCCTTATGACCGCGTGTGGAGGTACCACCATAACCGGAACCCTGTCCGCGACCGATCCTCTTCTTGCCCTTTGTAGAACCTTTTGCCGGTTTTAAGTTGCTTAAATCCATCTTATAATGCTCTATATATTGTTACTATTTTACTTCTTCAACTTCAACCAGGTGCAATACCTTCTGAACCATTCCCATGATCTGGGGTGTGCCTTCCACCTCAATGGTCTGGTGAAGTTTCCTGAGTCCCAGTGCTTCTAAAGTCCTCTTCTGCCTTGCTGTATGCTTGATGGCACTCTTTACCTGAGTAACCTTAATTTTTCCCATCGTAGTTAAATTATCCGTTAAAAACTTTATCCAGTGAAACCGCTCTCTGCCGAGCCACTGCTTTGGCATCCCTCAGTTCGAGCAATGCTACGAAAGTAGCCTTAACAAGGTTGTGGGGATTGGATGAGCCCTTTGATTTGGCTAGTACATCCTTTACTCCAACACTCTCAAGCACTGCACGCATGGCACCACCTGCCTTTACTCCTGTACCACCTGAAGCAGGCTTAATAAAAACCTTGGCTCCACCGTATTTTCCATACTGCTCGTGGGGAATGGTACCGTTGATGATGGGCACCTTGATCAGGTTTTTCTTGGCATCTTCCACACCTTTGGCAATGGCTGTGGTTACTTCATTGGCTTTACCCAATCCGTGACCCACGATGCCATCTTCGTTACCTACAACGACAATGGCTGAGAAACTGAAAGTACGACCACCTTTTGTAACCTTGGTTACACGCTGAATGCTTACCAGACGGTCCTTTAAGTCGAGGTCACTCGTTTTAACTTTTCTAATACCTGTTGACATATCTTCCTTATAATTTAAGTCCGCTTTCCCTGGCAGCATTCGCTAAATTCTTTACCCTGCCATGGTATAAATAGCCGTTTCTATCGAACACGACATTATCAATTCCTTTCTCCTTTGCCTTCTCAGCAATTCTCTTACCTACCAATTTGGCCTGGTCGATCTTGTTGACTTTCTGAGTGGCAATCTCTTTTTCCTTGGAAGAGGCAGCGGCCAGGGTCACACCGGTTACGTCATCAACCAGCTGTACATAAATTTGCTTATTGCTCCTGTATACAGTCATCCTTGGACGAGCGCCACTACCGGACAATTTCTTCCGGATCCTGTATTTAATTCTCTGCCTTCTTTTTGCTTTCGTTAAAGCCATCGTATTGCTGTGTTTATCTTATTTATTTCCTTCTTCTATTTCTTTCAGCTCTTATCTTTTTATTACCCTCCCGGCTAGTCTGTAATGTCTGTAATGTGCGTTATGACTTTTGACTTTATGACATTATCAATTTATACACTGGCTGCTTTACCAGCCTTCCGGCGTAATTGTTCTCCGACAAATTTGATACCCTTACCCTTATATGGCTCCGGCGGACGAAACGACCTGATCTTGGCTGCTACCTGTCCAATCAACTGCTTGTCGATACTGGTAAGTGTAATCACAGGATTGGAACGCCTTTCGGTTTTTGTTTCCACCTTCACCTCAGGGGGCATCTTCATGATGATGTCGTGTGAAAATCCAAGGCTCAATTCCAAACGATCGCCGTTCTTTACATCGGCCCTGTATCCAACACCTACCAACTCCTGCTGAATGGTATATCCTTCCGAAACACCCATTACCATGTTACTGATCAAAGAGCGGTAGAGGCCATGCTTCGATTTATGCTCCTTCTCTTCGGTTGACCTGGAAACATTCACCTGGTTCTCTTCAACCTTTATGGTGATGCTCTTATCCACCAGCTGTGTAAGTTCCCCTTTGGGTCCTTTTACAGTCACCAGATTGTCCTTATCCACCTCGATGGTTACACCAGCTGGGATGTCGATGGGTAAAATTCCTATCCTTGACATGTCTGTTCTCCTCTTATTTAATATACAAAACAAAGTACCTCACCGCCAATGCTCAGGCTACGGGCTTCCTTATCGGTCATAACGCCCTGGGAGGTTGATATTATAGCTACACCAAGCCCGTTCAGTACCCTGGGAAGGTGGTCCTTGTCCACATACTTCCTCAATCCGGGTTTACTGATACGCTGAATCGATTTGATGGCTGGCATCTTATTCTCAGGATTGTATTTCAGTGCAATTTTGATATTTCCCTGATGTCCTTCCTCTTCAAATTTGTAATTCAGGATATATCCTTTATCGAAAAGTATACGGGTAAGGTCCTTCTTCATATTGGACCCAGGAATTTCCACTACTTTGTGATTAGCCATTACAGCATTTCTGATGCGGGTAAGATAATCTGCAATCGGATCTGTCATTTTTTCTCTCTTTATAAAATTCTTAAACCAATATCTACCAGCTGGCTTTCTTAATGCCAGGGATTAATCCTTCGGAAGCCATCTCCCGAAAAGTGATCCTGCTGATACCGAACTGGCGCATATATCCCTTGGGACGGCCTGTTAATTTACAACGGTTATGAAGCCTGATGGGATTTGAATTCCGTGGCAACCTACTCAGTCCCACATAATCACCTTCGGCTTTAAGTTTTGCTCTTTTCTCAGCGTACTTTTCAACCAGTTTCTGCCGCTTTACCTCGCGAGCTTTCATTGATTCTTTGGCCATGCTTCTATTTTTTATCGTGTTTGAACGGTATACCAAATTCTTTCAACAGGGCGGTTCCCTCTTCATCGGTACCTGCCGATGTTACAAAGGTGATCTCCATGCCCATGATCTTACTGATCTTATCGATATCAATCTCGGGGAAGATGATCTGCTCGGTAATCCCCATGGTGTAATTTCCCCTTCCGTCGAACTTGGAGGAGACTCCTTTAAAGTCACGAATCCTGGGAAGGGCCACGGCGATCAGGCGCTCCAGGAATTCATACATCCTCTCGCGACGAAGGGTTACCTTCACGCCAATGGGCATGCCCTGACGAAGTTTGAAGTTAGAGATGTCCTTGGAGGAGATAGTCTGCACTGCCTTCTGTCCGGAAATGAGCGTTAATTCTTCCTGTGCAACATCAATGAGTTTCTTGTCAGCAATGGCCTGACCGACACCTTCGTTGATCACGATCTTCTGAAGGCGTGGGGTTTCCATCACTGATGAGTAACCGAACTGCTTCATGAGTGCGGGAACGATCTCATCGCTGTATTTCTTCTGTAGTGTGGGTATGAATTTCTTGTCCATCTTACTTGATCTCCTCACCTGATTTTTTAGCGTATCTCACTAATTTATTATTATCATTGAGCCTTCTTCCAGCTCTGGTGGCCTCTCCGGAAGAGGGGTCCACGAGATTCAGGTTGGAAATATGTACAGCAGCTTCCTGCTTGGTGATTCCTCCCTGGGGATTGTTGGCGTTGGGTTTGGTGTGCTTGGATACCATGTTCACACCCTCTACGATGGCCCGGTTCTTCGCACGGTCAATGGTCAGGATCCTGCCCTTTTGTCCCTTGTACTCGCCTGTATTGACGAACACCTGGTCACCTTTTTTAATATGTAAGTTCTTCTGCATGGGATTGATCAATTTATTTTTTACAATACCTCGGGGGCAAGTGATACAATTTTCATGTATTGATCCCTGAGTTCCCTGGCGACGGGCCCGAAAATACGGGTACCTCTCATCTCATCCAGGTTGTTCAGCAATACTACTGCATTGTCGTCAAACCTGATGTAGGAACCATCTTTTCGCCTTACCTCCTTTTTGGTCCTTACGATAACCGCTTTGGAGACAGTTCCTTTCTTCACCTCACCGGAAGGAATGGCACTTTTTACAGTAACTACCACCTTATCTCCAATGGATGCATACCGCCTCTTTGTACCACCGAGTACACGGATCACAAGAACCTCTTTGGCTCCACTGTTATCGGCTACGCCTAATCTACTCTCTTGTTGTACCATGATTACTTAGCTCTTTCGATAATTTCTACTACTCTCCACCTCTTATTTTTGCTCAGGGGCCTGGTCTCACTTATCTTCACAGTATCTCCAACATTGCAACTGTTCTCTTCGTCATGAGCCATGAACCTGGAGGTCTTGTTCACGAATTTACCATATATGGGGTGCTTTACTTTTTGCTTTACGGTGATCACTATGGATTTCTCCATGCTGTTGCTTACTACAACACCCACACGTTCGCGTCTTGTCTTTCTTGTCGTTTCCATCTTACATTATTCCTTTTCAGACTGCTCTTGAATTTGCCTGGCCCTCATCTCGGTTTTCAGCCTTGCTATATTTTTGCGTGTCTCCACGATCTTATTGGGGTTGTCGAGGGGAGATACAGCATGGTTCATGCGCATGCGCACCATCATGTTCTCTTCGCTGTCAAGACGCTCTTCCAACTCCTTTATTGCTAACTCTCTAATTTCAGAACTGTTCATCAGTTTCTATTTTTTTATTTTCATTTGTCTGATGCAACTCCCTTTCGGTCGTTTCATGTTCGTAATTTCTATCAGATCTCTGTTCTTCTACATAATCCCTGCGGACCACAAACTTGGTGGTGACGGGAAACTTCTGGGAGCCAAG
>JAUVKN010000219.1 GCA_030596245.1 Bacteroidia bacterium
ATGATGAATTAAGGGTAGAGGAGGAGGAGATAGAGACATCATTGGATTTCCGCTTTGTGAAAGCAAGGCCCCTTGTACGAAATAACAATGTGGTAGTAAACGTTCGGAACCAGTTTGATGAAACCCTGCCCTTCTATACGATACCCATGGGGGGAGTCCCCACATATAAGGGAGAGGTGGAGTTTCTGCCCATTGAGGAATAAAAACTAAATCTATTAAATTAAATATTTTTCGAGTGAAAAGGTACCCGGTCCTGTTCCTATTGTTCCTGCTTATTAGTAGTGTAAATTCTCAATCATACAAGTTCTTCAATTTTGGTGTGGCTGACGGGTTGCTTCATGATTTTGCTTATACCATCAATCAGGATCAACAGGGATTTCTCTGGATCGGAACCACCCAGGGTCTATGCAGGTATGATGGCAAAGTGTTTGACCAGGATTTCAGGGGAGACTCCATCCCGGCGAACATTGCCTTTACCAGTCTGATGGATTCCAGGGGAAGGTTGTGGTTTGGTCATGAGAATGGATATCTTTCAGTGCTGGAGAATGGTTTATTCCGCCTCATAGATCCCGGCGATGGATTCAGGTCATCCATTCGTGCGATCAGGGAGGATGCAGAAGGAAATATCCTGGCATTGTGTCAACAAACCGGATTGTTGGTGATCAATTCCAATCTTGAAATTACTTACAAGGGTGATCCAAATGACCCTTCTGATCCTTTTGCAGGAAAATTCCTCAATGATTTTCAGGTTATTGCAGATGGAAACCTTTTGGTGGGTACCAACGAGAACTTAAGTATCTACAGGTTTGACCCCGATCTGGAAACATATATCAAAACAGGGGACTTTCCGGATCTTCAGTACCTGCCTGTGCAGGAGATCGTTCCTGCAATTAATGATAATGAATACTGGGTAGGGACCGAAGATGAAGGATTGTTCCGTGTAATTGGAGAGGGCTATAATCCGGAAGATTACTTTGTAGAAAAAATTGGAGAAGACAAGGGGCTGGGCTATGCCAGAATCAGGTCCGTAGTTTTTGATGGCCAAAGGCGTGTATGGATAACAGATTATGGTGTGGGCCTGCATCGTTTTGAACTGGACGAGTCGGGCAACCTGGGAAGTTCTGTTCTTTTTGGTGTAGGATCCGGCATCCCTAATGAGTCCATTAATGAGGTATTTATTGATGAGGAAGGAAACCAATGGTTCTCATCCCAGGGAAATGGGATAGCCGTTCTTCGTGACCAGGCATTTACCTATTATGATATTTGGGATGATGAAGACTTTCCCGATGTGAATGCTGTCTACCTGAAGGGGGATGATCACTGGTTCGGAGGGTATAGCAGAATTGCACACTTCAGCAGTAACACACCTGAAGAGATCACCTTCCTTGGAACAGGAAACGGACTTCCGGAGGACAAAGTGACTGCCCTCTATCTGGATCAAAACGATGATCTTTATATCGGGACCGAACACCGTGGACTTTATGTCAAGCGTAATGGCAGCTCCAGGATCACACCACTGTTCATCTCCAGAAATTCTTTGGAGAATATCATCAATGCCATCGATGGACATGCCGATAGTATTGTTGTGGCCACCAATAATGGGGTCTATTCTCTCCAGCCGTCCACCGGCAGAAGACATTCGTTCACTACTGTCAATGGACTGCCCCATAACAAGATTAATGATGTCCTGATTGACAGTCAGGGAGTGGCTTGGATTGCGACCATAACCCCTGGATTGATCAGCATCAATTCCCATAAGCAATTCCTCATCGAAGGGAAACCCAGATATGAATTTAAAACCCTGGCAGAGGATGACGACGGAGTGCTCTGGGCAGGTACAAGGGGTAACGGGGTATTCAGATTCTCCGAAGATTCGCTCAAATGGTACAGCACTAAAGAGGGACTTAAAAACAACTATACCTATGCCATTGGGGTCGATCCGGGTGGCTATATCTGGGTAGGACACAGACTGGGACTTAGCCGGATCCATCAGGAGGATGAAACCATTCGAACCTATGGGAAGGAATCCGGATTTACCACAGACATCCTGAAAAATACAATAGCTACCGACAACAACGGAAAGATGTTTCTGGGGACCACCGGGGGAATTATCCAGTATGATGCATTCCAGGCAAAGGAAGATACCATACCCCCCAGACTCAGCCTGAAGTCTGTGGTCATATCAGATACGCCTTATGATCCTTCTGAACCAATCAGGCTTAAATACGGTAAATACAAAGTTCGCATTGATTTCGTGGGGATCAACCTGAGTAATCCGGAAGAGGTATCTTACCAGTTCAAACTCGATGGGCATGACGAGGAGTGGCGGGACTTTTCGAAAGAGTCCTTTGCATACTATGGCAGGGTGGAGGATGGAGACTATAACTTCATGCTCAGGGCTTGCGATGCCAACGGTAATTGTTCTCCTGTTCCACAGACTCTGAGTATTAATGTGAAGATCCCCATATGGAAAGCATGGTGGTTTATTGCTTCATTGGTAATGCTGGTGCTGACCACCATTTTCATTATCTTCAAGATCAGGGAGCGCAACCAGAAAGCCATTCAGGAATACCTGCAGCGGCAACTGGATGAGCGGACACGGGAAGTGGTCATGCAAAAAGAGGAGATCGAGATCAAGAACAGGGACATAACCGACTCGATCAACTATGCACAGCGGATCCAGGCAAGCATCCTCCCTTCCATCAAGAAATTACACGATGCGTTCACCGGCAGCTTTGTTTTTTATCAACCCAGGGATATTGTGAGCGGAGACTTCTACTGGTATGAAAAAGTGAGCGAGAATAAATTCATGGTGGTTTGTGCCGACTCTACCGGTCACGGTGTGCCGGGGGCGTTCATGTCCATGATTGGTACAACCCTGATCAAAGATATTTGTCTCCGTTCAGGGATCCAGAAGCCGTCACAGGTTCTCACTACCCTGGATAAAGAGGTGAGGGAAGCCCTTAACCAGAATGTGGAGACCACCGGCTCCAACGATGGCATGGATATCATTGTTGCTGAAGTGGATATGAAAACCTACAATTTCAGAGTCAGTTCCGCCATGCGACCTGTGATCATCTATTCGGGCGGGGAGCAAATCTATGTGAAGGGGAGCAGGAGTTCTATTGGAGGACAGCTGGATGAAGACCGGCTGGATAAAGAATTCATTGACCAGGAATTCCAGTTGAAAAAGGGAGACATTATCTATATGTTCTCGGACGGGTACCCCGACCAGTTTGGCGGACCGCTGGGTCGCAAATTCAAGATGGTCAGACTTAAGAACCTGCTGAGGGATATCCATGACAAACCCATGGACGAGCAGTACAACTATATCAAAAGCAACTTCTTCCTCTGGAAGGAGGACCTGGAGCAGGTGGATGATGTACTGTTTATGGGAATAAAGTTGTAATCCGCTCTGTTTTATTCACGTTTTCCACGAAAGGAAGAGACTGTTAAGGAAATAAAAACTGCCTTTCAGGGCACCACACCTGAAAGGCAGCATTATCTAACCTAAAACCAAACTAGTAACCCGGGTTTTGCCCGAAATCGTTTGTAGTACGGGTTATTTGATTAACGGGAATTGGGCGTAACACATGGAAATCCTGAATATTTGGTGCTGCATCAGGATTATGCAATTTGACACGTTCAAGCAGTTTACCTGTCCGCTTAAGATCAAGCCAGCGGCTCTGCTCACCAAAACACTCCCTTGACCACTCATCCAGGATGAAATCAAGATCAACCTCTCCGGCACCTACATGCATTGCAGCTTCCTTACCATCGAAGGCTGCTCTTTCTCTGAGGGTATTGATGTATTGTACCGCAGCACTTGCATTTCCATCCCTTCCCAGCATCGCCTCAGCAGCCACCAGATAGGTCTCACCAAGCCTGTACACAATGAAGTCCCTTGAACCATTTGTGGCATTCAGTGAAGAACGAAGGTTATCATCAATCTTCCAGGGAACCGGGAATATGTTAATGTTCGGACTGTTGACCGAAACATCTGTCCGCCACAGACACCAGTCCTGGTCAATTTCTGTCAGGTTCCAGGTGAAGATCTTCACCCCTGGGAGCCTTGCATACATGGCAGCAGTGTCAATCTCAGATGCTGCTTTATCAGTGATAATGATGGCTGTGTCTCCCACTGCTGCACCTGCCGGAATGTTCCTGTCGGTGTTGTATAACCAGACTGTCGCGAAAGATTTTTCGAATCTGGCATCCACATCCAGGGGTCTGAAATTTTCCAGTAACCAGGGGGTAGGCCTGAAACGGATCCACGGACGGCCATATCCGTGACCAAGTGCACGGTCAAGTCCGTCATTGAATGTTTCGTACCAGCACCTGAAATAGACATGGGTTCTGTTCCCTTCGTCATTTTTAAGCGGATCGATGTCGTACTGGATGGACCAGAGGATCTCATTGTTCTGCTCATTGGTATGTAACAGATGACCGTTGGCATCGGCAATGTTATAAATCTCCTGGTAATCGTCCAGCAGAGTGTGTCCGGAATTATCGATCACATCAACCGCCAGGTCTGCAGCGTCGCTGAAATCTGATGATTGCCCATAGGATTGATATCCTCTCGTCAGGTAAACAAGCGCAAGTCCATGCTGGGCGGCCGGTTTGGTAATCCTTCCGAACTCGGATTGGGTATCCGGCAGATCTGCGACGGCATCCTCAAGGTCTGCAATAATGGCATCATAGATGTCACTTTCAGGTGCCCTGGTAGCTTCGGTCTCCACCCCGACAGTCTCTTCCAGGGTCAGGTGAACCGGTCCCCAGAATTGTACAAGAAGGAAATAGTAATGGGCCCTGAGGAATTTCACCTCTGCCACCATCACTTTTTTCTTTTCATCAGGTATGTCTGCCTCCTCAGCACGTCCAATCACAGCATTGCAGGTATTGATCCCTTCATAAAAGCGTTGCCATGGATCCCAGAAGGTGCTGGATTCTCCATTCAAACCGGCAACATACTTATTGACATATTGTGCACCACCATGTCCTCCATTGGTATATTCATCTGTACCAAAGACCGTGATCTCACACCCATCCTCGTCTCCATAGAAATCACGAAACCTCTCATATGCGGCATTCACTGCATCCTCAAAACCATCCGGTGTGCCGTAATGGGTATCCACTGTAACCCCTGATATGATCTCCTCATCAAGGACGTCACAGGAAACAGATGCGAGTAATGCAACGGCCACTACTAAAAACAAATATTTTATATTTTTCATTTTTCTCATGTTTTAGTAACCATTAACAATTAAAAATCAAGCATTACACCGAATGAATACATCCGTGTAGCAGGAACATCACCAACAACCCTGCCTCCGTATACTTCAGGATCAAGATTACCGGCCAGGTTTGACCAGATCATGGGTGTATCCATGTTCATGTATACCCTGAGCTTATTGATTCCGGCTTTAGAAAGAGCAGTTTTGGGGATGCTGTATCCGACCTGGATATTCTTGATCTTGAAGAAATCTCCCGGATAGTATCCCCTTGTGGAATTGTAGAGTGGACGTTCCCGCGATCCGTCCGGTTTGGGTTGGTCATTGGTCGGATTGGTTTCGGTCCAGTAATCTACATCAAGGCTGTTATACCGTCCTTGCAGTGAGGTCCTGCCGACTTCAAATTCATTGTAGATCGTGTGTCCCCATACACCAAGCAGCAGGAATGATAAATCCACACCTTTGTATTCAAACCTGGATCCTAATCCAAGTGTTATGGTTGGCATATCAGAACCTATGATCACCTTGTCCTCCTGATTGATCAAATCATCATTGTTTAGATCTGTTACCTTGATCTCTCCAGGGAACTGGGCATAAATGGCTGCATCGTCAGCTTCATTGGTCTGCCATATGCCGATCTTTTCATAATCGTACCAAACGGTCAGTGGCTGTCCGATAAACCATTGGTTCCCCACATCATCCTCCTCAGTACCATATAGGTCTATGATCTCTTCTTTGTTTCCGAACAGTGTCAGGGTGGTTTCCCAGCTGAAATCGCCTGTTGCTATGTTCCTTGTGACCAGTCCAAGCTCCCAGCCTCTGTTTCTTGTTTCTCCAATGTTTTCAAACACTGAATTATATCCGGAAGTGATGGGCAGTTGCCTTTCCAGCAGCAGGTCGGTAGTAGTGGTTTGGTATAACTCGAAGCTACCCGATATGCGGCCATCCTTAATTCCGAAATCCAGACCTATATTCCCTGTGGCAGATGATTCCCAGCGCAGGTCAGGATTTGCAATGGCACCCGGCCTGTAACCAAAGGCTGCATTACCCCCAAAGGAGTAGATGGTCCTTGAGAGGGATCCACGTGTCTGGTAAGGAGAAATGCCCGTATTACCCGTAACACCATAACTTATCCTCAAACGCAAATCGGAAAAAAGCTCTTGTGAGGACATAAAATCCTCACTGCTGATCCTCCACAATGCTGCTGCTGAGGGAAAAAATCCCCACTTATTGCCTTCAGCCAGCCTTGATGAGCCATCATATCGACCAGTAATTGTAATCATGTATTTACCCTTCAGTTCATAATTTGCTCTTCCCATGAATGACATAATGCCCCACTCGGAAAGATCGCTTCCGTAATCCAACACTGTTTCTGCAGATCCGATATTGTGAAACAGTTGTGTTTCATAAGGGATATTCTCAGCATAAAGATCGGTGCTCTCACCCCTCGATTGCTGTACACTGTACAAACCTGTCAGATTAAGATTATGGTCACCATTCGTCAGGTTATAAGTCAGAATATTCTCCAACGTATAGTTGTAAACCCTATCGTGTTGTTTTCGAACCCTGGCAACTCCACCCTGACGGGCAATTGAATTGGTGCCCTGAAACAAACCCCTCCTGTACTCCCGGAAGTCAGGACCGAAGTTCAACCTGTACGTCAGGTTTTTCAGAAGATCAATTTCGGCAAATATATTACTGAATACCCTGAGCGTGGCCCGCTCATCAAGCTGATTACCTTCTGTATAATCGGCAAGTGCGTTCCAGAGCAACGGGTCAGCACCGGGCCGGTATACTAAATTACCATCGGCATCATAGGGCTCAGCTAACGGCGACAGGGCCGTCGCTGTTCCGTATGGGTTGGAAGCCCAGTTCTGTACAGAATTGGAGATTTGGGTAGAGGTACCCACCCGTATCTTGTCAGATACTTTATGGTCCAGGTTCACCCTGAATGTATACCGGGTAAAATCCTGAATTTCAATGACACCTCCTTCATTGAAGTAGTTGGCAGAAATGGCGAAACCGGTTTTTGCACTTCCCCCCCGCACGCTTAACTGGTGGTTCTGCTGAT
>JAUVKN010000199.1 GCA_030596245.1 Bacteroidia bacterium
ATGCCGCTGAAGCTAATCTGGGCAGAAAAGAGTCATTTGTGGTTGGACTGGATACCCTCTCCACCCGTTATGCAAAAGCAGTAAAGGCGATGTATGAAGCTGTTTCGCCAGAGCTTCAGGACCTTCCGATGATCACTGGACTGGGCGATGATTGTATTCCTCTATTCATGCTCCGCCCGGACTATTTTTCATGCAACCCAACTGATAATGAAGCTGGAAGGCGTGAGATATCGGCACAGTCTGACCAAAATTTCGCAACACCTATTCTGGAGACATTAAACAGTGATCAGGAGGATAAAAGCATCATATTCAGCAAGT
The DNA here is from genome assembly GCA_030596245.1 of Bacteroidia bacterium. Classification (GTDB taxonomy): domain Bacteria; phylum Bacteroidota; class Bacteroidia; order Bacteroidales. The sequence goes on from JAUVKN010000199.1 coordinate 319, forward strand.
TCCCGATCGACATAGGGCTCTTCGAGGCAGATGTGGCTGTCATGGCCGGAGAGGCTATGAAAAAACACGGTCTGAAAGAGTGGAAAATCGTGGTACTGACCAATGAATTCCATGAGCACCTGGGTATCTATTCCGTGCTGGGGGCAAAAATGGGTCTGCGGGCACGGGAGTACTACCATTTGGGTATTGATGAACTGAGCATTGTCTCTTATGCAGGCAGTCAACCACCCATCAGCTGCCTGAATGACGGATTACAGGTCAGCACAGGAGCCACCATGGGACATGGGGCCATCGTGCTTGGCGAGGGAGGGATATTTCCAGGAGCCAGGTTCTCATTTAAGGATCGTCAGATCGAATTATCGATCAGGGAAGATATCAGGGAACAGATCAAAAGCGATGTTCGTTATGGGGTGGAAACCTATGGATTAGAATCCTTAGAATACTGGGCCTACATCCGGGAACTTGCATTGAAATACTGGCTGGAACTCAGCCGGTTCGATATCTTTATCATCAATCAGGTGTCATAGCATTAAATAACCTCCTGAATGTGGTTGGCAATTCGCTTCACCAGCTTTTTTGATTTCCAATAACCAAAATACTCAATTTACTTTTCTTTCGTATTATTTATCTTTACCAAAATCATCCAAATATCAATGAAATCAAGGCTCAGCTCCATAGGCCCTGCAGCACTTGTCACTGCCGCATTCATAGGTCCGGGTACCATCACCACCTGCACCCTTGCAGGAGCGAGTTACGGATACGCCCTGTTATGGGCGCTGCTCTTCTCTGTGATCGCCACCATCGTACTTCAGGAGATGGCAGCACGTTTGGGTATTGTCGCCAGAAAAGGACTCGGTGAGGCGTTGAATGCCCATTTTCATTCAGGTGTCGGACGTGTTATAGCTGTTTTACTGATACTGTCTGCCATCAGTATTGGGAATGCAGCTTATGAGACCGGTAATATTTTGGGTGGAGCACTGGGGCTGGAAGCGCTGTTTGGAGAGGTCTCATTGTTTACATCAGGAAAACTCAGTTTCAGTATATGGGGGCCTGTTATCGGATCCATTGCCTTTCTGTTATTATTACTTGGTAGCTACAGGAAACTTGAGAAAGCCCTGGTAACACTGGTTATTCTGATGAGTTTGCTTTTTCTCGCGACCATGGTTGTTCTTGCTCCACAGCTGAGCGAGATAGTAAAAGGGCTGTTTGTTCCAAAAATACCCGTGGGAGCTATTCTTACAGTTTCCGGTTTGGTGGGTACAACGGTGGTACCCTATAATCTTTTTCTGCATGCTGCCATCGTACAGGAGCGGTGGAAAGATAAAGATGATCTAAAAGCGGCACGTCTGGATATCTGGATATCCATCCTGCTGGGCGGTCTGGTATCGATGTCAGTTGTAATCACATCCGCTGTGGCACTCTTCGGTTCAGGAAAAGATATACAGAATGCCACTGACCTGGCCATTCAGCTTCATCCCATACTGGGCAACTGGGCCACGGGATTTATTAGCATAGGTTTGTTTGCTGCCGGATTAACCTCAGCCATTACCGCTCCTCTTGCTGCTGCTTATGCTACCTGTGGGATACTGGGCTGGAAAAAGGATCTTAAATCAAAAAGATTCAGGAGCATCTGGATGGTGATTCTGGCTGTGGGAATCATATTATCCGCCATTGGATTAAAACCTGTGCCAGTCATTATTTTTGCCCAGGCAGCAAACGGTATATTGTTGCCCATTATCGCCATTTATCTCCTGTGGGTGATGAATGACAAAAAATTACTCGGGAAACATACCAATCCTTTATCCTTGAATTTGATTGGTGGCATGGTAGTATTGGTTACAATCTTTCTGGGAATCAGAAGTATACTCTCTGTTATCGGAATCATTTGATCAGATAGACTATAAAAGCATATGTATAGACTCAATATAGACACCGGAGGCACTTTTACCGATTGCATTGCCAGTACTCCCGCAGGTAAAATTCTCTATCGCAAAGTGCTCTCCAGCTCCTCTCTGCGTGCAAATATTACCCATGTGATCTCCTCCACCGAGATCGAAATATCATCAAACTGGGGAGTCAATTCCGATCTTTTTACCGGATATCGCTTCAACATCCTGGGTATCGATCATCAGCCGGTGATCATAAAACAGTTCAATCCTCTCAATAACCACATACGATTCGAGTCAGGCCTTCCTAAAGAGCTTGCAGGGGAGCAACCGCTTTTTGAGATCACTGCCGAAGAAGAAGCTCCGGTTTTGTGTGCCAGACTGATCACTGAAACACCGCTTGGTCAGCTCTTTCCTGAAATGGAAATTCGTTTGGGATCCACTAAAGGAACCAATGCCCTGCTCGAACACAAAGGAGCAAGAACTGCCATGCTGGTGACGAAAGGATTCAAGGATTTGCTGGCAATTGGCAATCAGCAACGTCCGGATATTTTTGCCCGGGAGGTAATAAAACCACCCCCTTTGGCTGAGATGATCATCGAGGTGGATGAAAGGCTGGATGCCGCTGGAAAAGTTTTACAAATCCCTGACCGGACCTCCATCAGGGAGGCAATAAAGACCATACAGCAGGCGGGTATTATGACGGTTGGAGTAGCGCTCATGCACTCATGGATCAATCCTGCTCATGAGGAGCTGGTTCGCAGCATTATTATTGAGGAGGGATTACAATATATTTCGGCATCCTATCAGCTGTCGGGATTGATAAAGTACCTGCTTCGCATGCAGACCACTGAGGTAAATGCTTATTTGTCACCCATTATTGATCAGTATATCAGGGAGATTAGTGCGAAGGTGCGTGGCAATCGATTCTGGGTAATGACCAGCGCCGGAGGACTGGTAAAAGCTGATCATTACATGCCCAAAGAGAGTCTCCTGAGCGGACCGGCGGGTGGAGTAGTGGGAGCGGTTGCAATGGGCGTGGAGGCGGGTTTCCGCAAGGTCATCAGTTTCGATATGGGTGGTACCAGTACAGATGTGTCACGCTATGACAATGAATTGGAGTATTGCTTTGAACTTAATATAGGATCAGCGAATATACACAGTCCGGCCCTCGCTATTGAAACAGTGGCGGCCGGGGGAGGATCGGTGTGTGGTTTTGACGGATATAAGCTGGTGGTGGGTCCCGAAAGTGCAGGAGCAATGCCGGGACCTGCCAGCTATGGTGCAGGCGGACCGCTGACCATCACCGATGTAAATCTGTTGTCTGGCCGGATGGATCCCCGGCAATTCAGTATCCCTGTATATCCCGGGCTTGCTGTGGAGAGACTCAAAGAGATTCAGGATGAGATAGCCGAAAGATCGGGAACCAGGCCAGATGAAACAGCGTTGCTCACCGGTTTTCTTAGAATAGCCAATGAAACCATGGCTGCAGCCATAAAAAAAATCTCCACCGGAAAAGGCTACGACCCTGCCGATTACGCCCTGGTCGCTTTTGGAGGAGCCGGTGGAATGCATGCCTGCAGCATTGCCGGATTACTCAATATGAGCACAGTTTTGATCCCTGAAAATGCCGGATTACTAAGTGCGTATGGTATTGGTGAGGCTGTGATCGAACGCTTTGCGGAAAAACAGGTACTGAAACCTCTTAACAATGCTTATAAAATAGCCGATCTTCTACCGGACCTGGAAGAGGAGGCACTCAAAAAGCTCCATTCGGAAGGTATCAATGAAAAAGAGGCCATGATTCGCAGCAGGCTGGTCTTCTTGCGCTTCATTGGCCAGGAATCTGCCATTGAGGTCAGTTGGAGCTCACAGGAGCAAATCATCAGGGATTTCCGTTCGGCTTATATGTCAATTTATGGCCATTGGAGCGATGACCGTGCGGTGGAGATAGAATCAGTAAGGGTAGTAGCATCCACTATGCAAAAAAGAGACCAGATAATTGATGTAAAAACAGGTATTGAAGAGAGCAGGCGGGCAGGCCAGAATGATCAAGAAACTTTGGTAATCATGCGAGAACAGCTGAGCCCTGATCAGCAGATAGTCGGTCCGGCTATCATTCTGGATCCTTACAGTACTACTTTCTTAGAGAAGGGGTGGAGCTGCCGGATGAATCAAAGGGGAACCCTGCTGCTTACCATTGAAAATAGGTCAGTAAATGGTCTGATTGAAACCCTGACACCTGAGGCCGAACTTGAGCTATTTTCACGCCGTTTCATGAGCATTGCAGAGAATATGGGGGCAATGTTACAGCACACCTCTGTATCTGTTAATGTAAAAGAGCGCCTCGATTTCTCATGTGCCGTGGTGGATGCAAATGGTTATTTGGTAGCCAATGCTCCTCATATTCCTGTGCATCTGGGTAGTCTGGGTATTTGTGTGCGAAGCCTGTTGTCGCATTACGACCTGCAGGCAGGAGACACCCTGGTCACCAATCATCCGACATACGGAGGTTCACACCTCCCCGATATCACACTGGTTAGTCCGGTATATACAACAGGGGGCGAAAGAATTGGATTTGTAGTCAACCGGGCCCACCATGCAGAGATCGGTGGTATTAGTCCGGGATCAATGCCCCCCGGAGCGCGATCGCTGGCTGAAGAGGGAGTTGTAATTAATCCATTCTACCTTGTGAAAGAAGGAAAGACAGATTGGAAAGGCATGGAGGAAATACTGACAAAGAGTGTGTATCCTACCAGGGCAATTGCTGAAAACCTGGCCGACCTCAATGGCGCACTGGCAGCCAACAGAAGAGGAGCCTCTGAACTACTTGCACTCGCTGATAACTATGGTATTGAGAAGCTCACTAAATTCATGATGCTCCTGAAAGAGCATGCTACCCGAAAAACCATTGAGGCAATACAAAACTATCCAATACAAAATGGATATGCCCGGGAGTACCTTGATGATGGTACCCCCCTGGAAGTGAAAATCATTCGTCAGGAGGAAGGCTATTTAATTGATTTTACCGGGACAGGAGGCGTACACCCTGGCAATCTTAATGCAAATCCAGCCATCGTACACTCTGTAATCATGTATGTGCTCAGGTTGTTGTTGAAAGAGGATATTCCCCTGAATGATGGGATGCTTGCACCCATAGAAGTAATATTACCTGAGGGGCTGCTAAATCCAACCTTTCCCGATGATCCATTTAAATGTCCGGCACTGGTAGGAGGCAATGTGGAGGTGAGTCAGCGCCTCACCGACACCCTGCTCAAAGCCCTGAAACTACAGGCTGCCAGTCAGGGCACCATGAACAATATTTTGTTCGGAAACGACAGTTTCGGATACTATGAAACTATTTGCGGAGGCTGTGGAGCCGGACCAGGTTTCGAAGGAGCAGATGCAGTTCATCATCACATGACCAATACCCGGATCACAGATCCCGAAATCATGGAACACCGGTATCCGGTGCGTCTGGAAAGATTTGAGATCCGGCAGGACTCAGGAGGGAAAGGCCAATACAAAGGGGGTAATGGTGTGATACGGGAGATTCGTTTTCTTGAAAAAGTGGAACTCTCCCTGCTCACTCAACGAAGAAAAAGTGGTCCTTATGGAATGGATGGAGGAGGAGAAGGTGAGCCAGGTAAACAGAAGGTCATAAAAGGAAGTGGGGTAGAGACAATCTTAAAATCTGTCAGTTCCACCTCAATCAATCCAGGAGATCGGCTGGTGATTGAAACGCCCGGAGGCGGTGCGTGGGGGAGAGCGAAAGAAGAATGATGGTTTAGGATTTAGTAAACCTTATTCCCATCACCAATATATCATCAATCTGTTCGATATCGCGTCTCCATTTTTCGAATTCCTGTTCCAATATTCCCCTCTGTTCATCAAGAGGCTTCTGGTGGATATTAATCAGTAGCTGTTTAAATTTTCTTGATTTGAAAGTTTTTCTGTCAGCTCCTCCAAGTTGATCTACATATCCATCAGAAAACATATAGATGATATCATTTTCTTTGAAATTCAATTCTTCATTTCTAAATGATAATTCTTCATCATTATAGATCCCAATGGGCATGGAGTCTCCCTCGAATTCTTTTAATTCATTATCCCGTATCAGATACAAGGGACGAAAGGCTCCCGAATACTGCAATTTCTTCTTTTTAAAATCGATCACACACAGCGCTATCTCCATCCCGTCTCTAGCCTCATCTGCTTTCCCGGTTTGATGGAGCGATTTGATTACCTGACCACGAAGTTGGTTCAGGATCTCATTTGCCCGGATGGCGCTTGTCTGATTCAATATTTCATTCAGGTAGGTAACTCCAAGAATACTCATAAAGGCACCCGGAACACCATGTCCTGTACAATCTGCTACAGCAACAACTACCTTATTGTCTTTACGTGCCAGCCAGTAATAATCACCGCTGACAATATCTCTGGGTTTGTTTAAAATGAAATATGAAGGTAATAACATGTCCAGTTCTTCATCCGGAGGTAATAATGCACTCTGAATGCGACTTGCATATTGGATGCTATCTGTGATTTCTCTTCTCTGGTACTCGATCTTCTTTGTGCGTTCAATTACTTTTTTTTCTAACGTTAGGTTAGCCTCTTTCAGGTCCGCAAATAATTTTCTGTTTTGCTGTTTAAGATTGAATGTTTCCAGTGCATGATCAATGTTTATTTTCAGGTCATCTTTGGCCCAGGGTTTGGTAACGTATCGGTATACCCTGCCTTTATTGATGGCTTGAATGATTGCTTCTACATCGCTGTAGCCAGTCAAAATCATTCGGATACAATCAGGGTACTCAGGGATGATTTTTTCAAGGAATTCAATCCCTGTCATTTTGGGCATTCGCTGGTCGGCAATAACCAGGTGTACCTTATGTTTCTTCATTATTTCCAGTCCCTCCTGACCGGAAGTTGCCAGATGAACTTTATAATTCCGCCTGAACGTTGAATAGAAGACAGTGAGGTTGTCTTCTTCGTCGTCGATATAGAGTATTGGGAGTAAAGTTTTATTGGTATTCATCATACCTGGGTTTTAGAATAATTTATTTTTTCCCCTGCGTAACCGGCAGCATAATAATAAATTCGCTGCCCTTTCCTGCCTCGCTTTTTACTTTGATACTTCCATTATGTTTTTCGATTATACCATGACTGATCGATAATCCCAATCCGGTTCCCTCGCCGACCTCCTTGGTGGTGAAGAAGGGGTCAAAGATCTTTCCCTTGATATTCTCCGATATTCCTTTCCCGGTGTCTTTGATGTTGATCCGGATGAATCCGTTAGCTTTTGAAGTGCTGATCGTAATTATCCCTTTGTCTTCAATGGCATCAATGGCATTGGACAGAATATTCATAAACACCTGATTCACTTGTCCTGGGAAACATTCAAGCTGAGGGATGTCACCATAATCTTTTGCGATCTCTATCCGGTTCTTGTATTTATTACGAAGCAGGATCAGGGTGGAATCAAGTCCTTCATGGATATCGGCGACCTTGAGTACATCTTCGTCCAGACGTGAGAATGTACGTAGTCCTTTCACAATCTGGGTGGTCCGGTCTGTCCCGTTTTTAATACTTTCAATTAGTTTATTGATCTCCCTGATTGCTTGCTTATAGTCAATTTGGTCTTTTAGTGCTTCAATTTCTTTCAGTTTCTCAATGGTATTGTCCGGAGTTATCCTGTGATAGAT
>JAUVKN010000097.1 GCA_030596245.1 Bacteroidia bacterium
CGGCGATTGCACAGGACACGGTGTACCCGGTGCACTGATGAGTATCATGGGTGTCTCTTTCCTCAATGAGATCCTCAGCATCAGGGGTCCCATCCGGTCCAGCAGGATCCTTAACCTGCTCCGGGAACGGGTGATGAAAGCACTGCACCAGCGGGGTTACGAACTGGAAAACAAAGATGCCATGGATATGGCACTATGCGTATTCAATCCGAAAACCCTGGAATTACAATACTCAGGAGCCAACAATCCTCTCTATCATATACGTGAAAACGTCCTCACCGAAATAAAGGCCGATAAAATGCCTGTGGGTATCAATGCAATCGAAGAGGAATCCTTTACAAACCATAGTTTGCAACTAAAACCCGGCGACATCGTATACATATTCTCTGATGGCTACGCGGATCAGTTTGGCGGACCACAGAACAAGAAATTCAAATATGGTCCATTAAAGGAGTTGCTCATAGGAATATCAAACCAATCCATGGAGAAACAACGCGACGAACTTGATAGGGTGATTACAACATGGAAGGGTGATGAGTATCAGATAGATGATATATTGATTTTCGGTATTAAATTCGTTTAAACCAGTCAGCATGCACCTAATTGCTTTCAGAATTCAGAATTTCAGATCGGTTGTGGATACAGGGTGGCACCAGTTGGCCCATGACAATATTACCAGCCTCATTGGACAAAATGAATCCGGAAAAACCTCTATACTTGAAGGCCTCAGGACATTTCACGATGGAAATCTCATTGAAGACATGCTCCGGAGTGACCTCTCACTTCCAAAAGTCTCCTGTCGGTTCTCATTTGAATTTGATGAAATTGAAAACAGGATTGATAAAAAAAAGCTGAATCCGGAAATCCGAAAGCTGATCAGTTCCATTGAAACAATCTCCCTGTCCAGGCAATGGGAGGACGATATGGACTCTCACATGGTGATGGGTGATGAGTTGCAGGAAATTTTCAATGAATCCGATGACCAGATCAAAAAACGGGAAATAAAGGTTCTGGAAAATCTGGAAAGCCTTAACCGGGATATTGCGGCTGCATCCAAAACCCTGAGCAAAGCCCAGGATGAAGTTGAATGGACCCGGGAAAAGGTCGATGCTGTTAAGCTTCGCATGAATGTATTGAAGCGAAAAATCAGAAAGTTTCCTGCACGGAATAAAAAAGAGGATCTCAAAAAGGAGATAGGTCAAGAGGAGGAGATGCAAGTGAAACTGAAGCAGACTCTGGATCAGAGAATAACCAAACAGGAAGAGAAGAAAGATATCCTGGATGCACTGGATGAAAAACGAGTAGCCAGCGAAAAACATGAGGGGATCAAAGTTCAGATATCAGAAAAAAGGGGAGAACTTACCCTGGCCCAGGAGAACCTGAAACATATCCTCCAGATGACCGGGATGTATCCTACTGAAAGAGAACAAAGGGCCGCAGAGCTTAAGGAAGAGATCTATCGAAACGACATTGAAAGGCTAAAAGAGGAGATATCTCAGTTGCAAAAAGAGTATGACATCCAACTGTTGGCTCTTGAATTCGTATTTGACGGAATTACCATTGACGGTGCTGTGACGGCGGCAAAGAAGGAGATTGAATCCCGGAATAAATTCTACAATTCCAGAGAGCTGGCCGAAGAGATCTTTAAGATCCTTCCTGATTTTGAATTATTTGAAGATTTCAGTTCCCTCCTGCCCAACCGCATCGACCTGGAGGATATCATCCGGGCAAATAAGCGCGCCGAAGGTTACAAAGCAGCCATCAATTTTCTCACCATTACTGGTCTGGAGTACTCCTTTTTCCAGCAGCCATCCAGCCGGATCCTGAAACAGAAAATTGAGAATCTGAACGGTGAGCTTACCCTTAATTTTCAGGACTTCTGGAGGCAGAATGTGGGCAAGAAAAACAAAATCAAAATCAATTTTGAACTCTCTCACTATGACCATACCAATCCTGAAAAAAGTGGCAAACCATTCATCGAATTCTGGATCAAGGATGAACAGGAGCGCCTCTATCCCAAGCAACGTAGTCGGGGTGTCAGGTGGTTTCTCTCTTTCTTTCTTGAACTTAAGGCGACTGCCATTGATAAAAGCCAGAAGAATAAAGTGTTGCTGATTGATGAACCAGGAGTAAGTCTGCATGCACGGGCACAGGAAGATGTGTTGGAAGTGTTTGACGATATCAAGGATCAGATCCAAATCATTTACACCACCCACTCACCTCATCTGATCGATGTCAACAAACTCTATAGGATACTGGCTGTACAGCGTGCCGTCGAAGACGACATGAGAAGTGAAACACTGGTCTACAGTGCACGTTCTCTCAAATCAGCCACAGCCGACACATTATCGCCCATTTATTCTACAATGGGTGCCAGGCTCAACCAGCAGGAGATCATCAAAACTTTCAATAATGTAATTGTGAAGGATCTGGCTACCTACTATTTCCTGAAGACCGTTGTTGCGCTTACCGGATTTGAAAAGGAGTGTTATTTCCTTCCTGCCTCAGGTGCAGAGAGTATCCCCATGATGGTCAATATTCTCATTGGCTGGGGAATTGATTATATCAACCTCAATTTTGGGAATTCTGAAGAACGGTTGGTGCACGAAACATTGATGAAAGAGCATTTCGACAACAAAGTTGACCTGGCAAAAAAGCAGATGATGCTTCTGGATGAATACCAGGATGCAGAGGATATGTTCTCCACCATTGATTTTAAAAAGTATGTAGTAAAAGTTCGGGAGGGTATCACGGTAAAAAACTCTGATTACCTTAAAGATAATAATTATTCGAGGGCCCTTCTGGCCTCCAACTTCCTGCAGGAGGTGAAAAGCGGAAATGTCAGTTATAAAAATCTGGACGATGAGTCCCGCGACAATCTGAACAAGTTCATACAACAACTCACAACCATGCTCAAATGAGATTTAAGCTCTTTACGCTGTTCACCCTCTTGTTTTTTTGTTCCAATTACAGGGTGGCGGGTCAGGATACACTTCTGTTGTTCCATCCCACATCATATAATCTGGAAGTAGTTCAAAACCTGATAGACGAAGGCGTATTCAGCATGGATGGTTATCACCTATTGGGGGTTTATCACGAGCAGGAGACCTATGACTATGAAAATGCCAAAGAGTATATCGAACTGCATCAGGCTCAACATTTAAGTATTCAGGAAATCAGAGGGTCGCTTGATCCCGGTAATCTCTTTGGCAAGAATAATTGCTCCGGCCAGTTCAAACAGCTGTTCAGCATCTCAAAAGGAGCACTATTTATGGGTGGACCGGATATCCCCCCGGCCGTTTATAACGAATCTGTCCACCTGTTGACATCGGTGACAGATCCCTTCAGACACTATTGTGAGACATCATATATGTTTCACTTGCTGGGCGGCTCCCAGGACCTCACATGGGAACCCTTTATGGAGCAGGAGAAGGAGTACCTGATCAGTGGCATCTGTCTGGGAATGCAAACCCTGAATGTGGCAACAGGCGGGACTATGGTTCAGGACATTCCCACTGAGATATATGGAATCTGGATTGCCGATGAAATTCTCTCCCTTCCACCTGACCAGATGCACAGAAATTATGCTGATATGGTAAACAGAGGATGTGACGCACCTACCTCCTACCACTTTCATCACATCAAGTTGGAAAAGAGAGCCCTCCTGACCAGAGGAATTGGATTTAAAAGTAAGTCAGAACCCCTGGTACTCAGCTCACATCATCAGGCCCTGGAAAATTTGGGTAAAGGTTGGGTAATAGCCGCCACCTCCATGGATGGAAAGATAGTCGAAGCCATTGAACATGATCGTTACCCTCATGTTTTCGGAGTTCAATTCCATCCTGAGAAACCTGGCCTGTTTGATCCCACCATCGAACATTCCAGTAGCTGCAATAGCACTATCAACTTCCAGGAGGCCATTAAAAACACCGATTCATGTGCTTTTCACCATGCCTATTGGAAACATGTGGGAAATGTGTTGCAGAAAAACAGGAAGAGCCAGTCTCAAAAATAGTAGCTAAATTATCGAAATAATATTCAGCATGGAAGCCTACAATACGTTGCACAGCAGCGTATTTAAGCGACATTTGAATATTAGAAGATAAAAACTACTCGATCTCAATGAAACTGATGTTCAGGTCCAGGATGGAAGCATAATACTCACCACGTTCCAGAATATCATCATCGCCTTCCTCATACACCCAGTTGATTTTCAGGTCATAGCCATCATTATCAACCTCTTTCAGCTTCTTCAATAACCTCAGCATATATTTGGATGTCCCGCTGTTCAGGTACTCCATTTCAATATCGACTTCGGTATTGGAGGGTGGCGATGAGGCATAGGCAATGATCCAGTCGAGTATATCTTCATAGAACAGAGATACATCCTCCGGAATGGACCTTCCTTTGAATTTAATTTTCCCGGAAGGATCCAGCAATACGTATGGTGTTTTCTGAGTGGGTTGAAACTCTAATTTATCCATCCTATTGCTAAAAATTCACTCCAATATAGTGAATTTTTGTGGCACAATTGTCCAAATCAATTTCATTTTATCACATATTTGAAGCGCTGGATCAGAAATGCATCCTTGCCAGTGGGGCGATATCTTCCGATGCAAATTCTCCCTTCAGGTACCTGAAATATCCAGTGATGGCGATCATGGCAGCATTGTCCGTGGAGTAACCGATGGGCGGAATATAAACTTCCCATCCATTCTTGACTGCCTCTTCTCTTATGGCTGCACGCAATCCTGAATTGGCCGACACCCCTCCTGCCAGTGCAATTTGTTGAATATCAGTCTTTTTAGCAGCTATTCGCAGCTTATTCATCAGGATCTCAACGATGGTTCTCTGCAAGGAAGCAGCCAGATCAGCCCTGTTCATCTCTATGAAATCTGACTCCTCTTTAATGCGGTCTCTCAGAAAATAGAGAAATGATGTCTTTAAACCACTGAAAGAGTAGTCAAATCCATCCAGGCGTGGCTTATTAAATGTATACTTCTCCGGGTCTCCCTCCAATGCCAGCCTGTCCACATGAGGTCCTCCGGGATAAGGCAATCCAAGTAGTTTGGCACACTTATCAAAGGCTTCTCCTGCTGCATCATCTAAGCTTTTGCCAATGATCTCCATCCTGTGATGATCCTTTACCACCACCAGCTGCGTATGGCCCCCCGATACCAGGAGGCATAGAAATGGAAAGTTTGGTGAATGGTTTTCAAATTGCTCCGACAGGATGAAATGCACCAGGATATGGGCCTGAAGGTGGTTTACCTCAATCATGGGAATGCCCAGCCCGGCAGTGAATCCTTTGGTAAACGATGTTCCAACCAAAAGAGAACCAAGTAATCCCGGCCCCCTGGTAAAAGCTACTGCATCAATTTCGGATCGTAAAATTCCGGCATGCTTAAGGGCTTGATCCACAACAGGAACGATGTTCTGCTGATGGGCCCTGGAAGCCAATTCCGGAACCACTCCTCCATACTGCCTGTGCACCTCCTGTCCGGCTGTCACATTGGAAAGCAGCATCCTGTCACGCACTACAGCGGCCGATGTATCATCACAAGATGATTCAATTCCCAAAATTACCGTGCCCATGATAACTTTTATTATTTTTGTTACTTACAATATCAGAAAGAACAAAAGTATTAAAAAGATAGCGAAAATAGGTCTGATCGTGGTTCTGGTGCTTGTGGCCATTCCAGCATTGTCGTTGCTGTTTCTTCAAAACAGACAGGTACAGACCATAGTAAGTAAATTTGTGGCAGAACGGTTATCGGATGAGTTGCAGGCATCCATCACCCTCTCCTCGGTCAATTACTCATTCTTTAAGAGAATTCAGGTGAGGGATCTCTACGTTGAGGATCCAAATGGAGATACGTTGCTATATTCAGAACTCACAAAGATCAGGATCAAACAATTGCGTTCTGAGCGTAAAGGAAATGAAATTAAGAAGATCACCCTTGAAAATGCTTATGTGAATTTTGTCATAGACAGCAGTGGTGTGATCAACCTCTCTTTTATCGTCGACCGCTTAAAAAAGCCCCATGTTCCTCCGGAAAGGAAATCAAGATTGCACATAGCTTCCATAGAGTTAGTGAATAGCAGATTTTCACTTTCAAGAATGATAAGATCTCCTGCGACCCCTGAAGTGAACTTTACCGACCTGGTTGTTGACGATCTGAACATTACTGTAGATGATCTTATCAGCTCTCTGGATACGGTTCAGATGCAAATTACTTCACTCTCATGCAATGAAAGGTCAGGTTTTCATATCGGGCAGCTTACCAGTCATCTGTCGGCTGGAAAAACACACCTCCATTTCAGCGACCTTGAAATAGTCACCAAAGGGTCAGATCTGAACATTCCGGTCATTGGATTTAATTTTGAGAATTACAAGAAATTCAAACAATTCTCCCGCGAGGTTGATTTAACCTTCCGTTCGAAGGGTTCTTTGCTGAAAATTGCCGATCTCTCCTATTTTGTAAGGGGCACCAGTGGATTATTGGACCGCATATCCATTGACGGCAATGTCCAGGGAAAGTTAAGTAATATGAGGGGTGAAGAGCTTTTTGTAACATTTGATCAAAACAGCACACTGGCATTTGATTTTGTCATGATCGGGTTGCCCGAATTTAATAACACCTTCCTCGATATTCACTTCAGGGAACTAAATACTTCCTTCAGCGCCCTGCATGAGCTGATGGGTGAGGTGCAAGACAGCACCGGTGAGGCTCTATATCCATGGATCAACCTGGGTAACCTGGATTTCAATGGTCAGTTTACAGGCTATTTTGACAATTTTGTAGCAGCAGGTCTTCTCGAAACAGACATGGGCAGGATAGTCATGGATCTGTCATTCAAACCCGACAGCATCTCAGGTGTCGATTTAAACGGAAGAATAAGGACCAGTAATTTCAGACTGGGTGAATTCCTCAACCAGGAGGAAACTTTGGAACAACTTGATATGGATGTCTTTATCGACGGGAGCCTTTACCGCGGGAAGGTAGAAGCCGACCTGAAAGGTACCATCGATACCCTGGAGTTCCTCCAATATACCTACAGCAACATCATTCTGGATGGGGCATTAACAAACAACACATTTGACGGGGGGTTCAGTATCAGCGATCCCAATATAAAAATGGATTTCCTGGGAAGAATGGATTTTTCAGGTGAGATTCCTGTCTATAATTTCACAGCAGATGTTGCCCGTGCCCGACCCTATTTTCTGAAATTGGTGAAGCAGGACCCCAATTCATTTGTCTCCTTTCTGATTGAAACCAACATCTCAGGAAAAACTGTGGACGAACTGAACGGAGAGGTGAGACTGGTGAACAGTCTGTTTCAGAGGAAAGATGCACAGTTGCAGCTTTATGATATGAGCATCTCCACCCGAAATACTGCCGACACCTCCCTTTTCGAGGTCAGATCCGACATGTTTGACGCTAACATTGAAGGCCGATACAAGCTCTCCGGGTTACCTGCTTCATTCCAGAATATGGCGGATCAATTCTTAAATGTCGTGCCACACCAGGAACCACAAACAGATACGGTGAATCATTTTGTATACCGGATCGATTTTAAACGAATGAATCCCGTGCTTGATTTCTTTTTTCCCGTGTTGCAGATTGGCGAAGAGAGTCATGTACATGGACAATATGATCCGTCAGAGCAGATATGTACAACCAACGGATTTTTCCAGAACCTTCAGATTGGACAAAACGGATGGAGCAATGTGGACCTCTTTTCTGAAATCAGGGATGATGAGTTCCAGGTTCATTTTCAATCCGACAGCATGACCTATGGGAAAAGTTACTCCCTGGTTGAGCAGCAATTCTCTTTCCGTGCGGCAAATGATACTGCGCGTCTGGATGTAGCATGGGATAACCGGATTAAACCCAGGTATACTGGCGATATAAATTTGATCGGGACTTTCGTGGAAGATTCTCTTAAAAAGAGGGGTTTTGGCATTGATGTACAACCCACTGCTCTCTATATCAATGACGACCTGTGGAAGGTTGGCAGCTCTCACATCCTTCTCAGGAAGCAATACATCAATATGGATAGTCTCTCCATCAGAAGCGAAGAGAAACATCTGGTGGCAGACGGTACCATCTCTTCAAATGAAGAGCAGGATTTTGACCTGGAATTGAAGAACCTGAACCTGGCTGAGCTCTCAGGCCTGGCCGGGATCAATGTTGACCTTACCGGGAATATCACCGGAAATATCAGTTATAAGCAGATGGAAGGAGATCCATACGTTTTCTCTGACCTTTCTATAGACACCCTCTATTTCAACAAACAATTGCTGGGACCAACAAGTCTGAATGCAGCCTGGAACGATTCTCAAAAAACCATTAATATGAAGCTGCTGTCGGAAACAGGCAGCACCAGGATCGTGGAAATGGACGGAACATTTACTCCAGGCAGTAAATTGCTTGATTTCGACATCCATTTGAATGAATTTGATCTGGAATCGCTCAATCCATACACCAAAAATGTTGTCAGTGACCTGGAGGGAACAGTCAATGTGAGCCTGACACTCGACGGGACTGTGAAAGAACCTGAACTAAATGGAGCCATCGATTTTGTGGAGGGTTCCGCCACATTCTCCTTCCTCAAAACGAGGTACATTTTCAATGATCGGATCCGGATCTACAACAACAACTTCTACCTCGAAAAATTCATGTTTTCAGATGAATCGGGGAACATAGCCCATATTAATGGCACCATTTCCAACAACCATCTCAAAGATTTCTATACCAACATCAATATCGAAGCTGACAACCTGCTCTGCATGAACACCCGGTCAAAGGACAACGAAGTATTTTATGGGGAGATCTATGCCACAGGTAATATTGGCATCAATGGACGTCCTGATGCAATGAAACTTAACATTAATGCAACCACTGAACGCAATACAGCCCTTTTCCTTCCGCTCTATAATGCCAGTGAAGTGCAGACCAGTGAATTCATCACTTTCCTTCAGGAAACGGGTGTGTCGGAAGAGCAGTTTTCTGAACAACTTCAAACACTGAGCGGGCTTGAAATGGAGCTGGAGGTAGATATCACCCCCAATGCAGTTGTTCAGTTGATCTTTGATCCCAAAGTAGGTGATATTATTGAGACAAGCGGCCGTGGCAGCCTGCGAATTTTACTCGATCAGAGCAATGGATTCAGAATGTTCGGCGATGTGGAACTGATGAAAGGGGACTACCTGTTTACCCTGCAAAATGTGATTAATAAACGCTTCCAGATTGAACCAGGCGGAAAAATCAATTTCAATGGTTCGCCCACCAATGCTGCCATAGACCTTAATGCCATATACACCACAAGGGCAGCACCATATAATCTATATCCGGGGAGTAGCAGTGAGGCACCAGAATCTTTAAAAAAACGAATTCCGGTTAATTGCCATCTTTTCCTTCAGGGGGAGCTTCAGGCCCCCACCATCTCCACCGGAATTGAAATGCCCACTGCCGATCCTGAAACCCGGGACCTGTTAGAAAACAGTACCAGTACAGAGGAAGAACTGATGAAACAGTTTCTCTCATTGCTGGTGATCAATAATTTTTACAGTATTTCCGGATATGGAACTCAGAATATGGGCACCATGAACAGTTCAATCGCAGGAGTTACTGCCAGTGAATTGCTTTCCAACCAACTCAGCAACTGGCTCTCCCAGATAAGTGATGATTTTGATATCGGTATAAATTACAGGCCCAGTGACCAGATCAGCAGCGATGAACTGGAAGTGGCTCTCTCCACCCAGCTGCTTGACGACCGAATCATTATCAGTGGTAATGTGGATGTGGGAGGTCAGGAGATGAATCCCTCCAGCGAAACCTCCAATAACCCATATTTTGTAGGCGATTTCGATGTAGAGTTCAAAGTAACAGATAATGTAAGCGTTATCGCATTTAACCGGGCCAGGGATGAGTTGCTTTTTGAAACGGCCCCATACAAACAAGGAGTTGGTGTTTCATACAGGGAGGAGTTTGATGATTTCCGTCAGCTACTGGCAAGATATCGGGAAGGCCTTACCAATCGAAAAAAGAAAAAGAGAAAAACGGGTGAGCCTGAACCGGAAAAATAAAACTTTCCTATCTTAGGGGCTTACTTTTTCCAAAACTAAATCTTAGGTTATGTTTATTGTAATGGTTGTTGTGTTTGTTCTGGGGTACCTTGCCATAGCCCTCGAACACCCGCTACGTGTTGATAAAGCTGTTCCGGCTTTAGCAATCGGTTCATTGATGTGGGTTCTCTATATTTTTGGCGCTTATGATATTTTCACAGCCGGTTTAAGCGAAGCATGGAACAGTTATATTCATGATGGTCATTCAGGTCACGAAGAACATGGTATTGCAGCCATGCGCCACTTTATTGTGGACAAAGAGATCATCCACCACCTGGGCGAGATATCAGAGATCCTCTTTTTCCTCCTTGGTGCAATGACAATAGTGGAGGTGATTGACAAACATGACGGTTTCAAAATCATTACTGACAGGATCAAAACCACCAAGAAGGTGAAGCTTCTGTGGATCCTCAGTTTCCTTACCTTTTTTATGTCCGCTACCCTGGACAACCTCACCACAACCATTGTAATGGTGGCACTTCTCAGAAAACTGATTTTCGACAAAGAGACCAGGTGGTTCTTTGCCTCCATGGTGGTTCTGGCAGCCAATGCCGGTGGTGCATGGTCCCCCATTGGAGATGTAACCACCATTATGCTCTGGATCGGTAATCAGGTTACCACCGGGGCCATTATTACCCGTGTCATCATCCCCAGTCTTTTTACAATGATCGTTCCATTGACCCTTCTTAGTTTTACCCTGAAGGGAAATGTAACCCGCCCTCAAACTGATGAAAACGAAAAAGTATACACTACCCCCTTTGAACGTAAACTACTGATGATCATGGGTGTGGGCGGACTCCTGTTCGTTCCTGTATTCAAAACCGTCACCCACCTGCCTCCTTACATGGGCATGCTTTTTTCACTGGCAGTGATCTGGCTTACATCCGAACTCCTGCATAAGAATAAACCGGACGAAGTCAAGAAAAAACTTAAGGTTATCTATATCTTAAAACATGTAGATACACCCACCATCTTCTTCTTCCTGGGGATTCTCTCCGCTGTAGCTGCGCTTCAGAGTGCCGGACAATTAACGGTGATGGCATCCTGGCTGGATGAAAACCTGGGAAATATTTTCCTGATCGACCTGGCCATCGGTGTCCTTTCTGCCGTGGTGGATAATGTGCCACTTGTAGCCGGAGCCATGGGCATGTATCCCATCGAAGATGCGGCCAGTATTGCTGCAATGACAGATCCGGCAGCCATAGCCTATGCGCAGAATTTCGTTCAGGATGGTCTCTTCTGGGAGTTCCTGGCCTACTGTGCAGGAACAGGTGGAAGTATCCTGATCATTGGTTCTGCAGCCGGAGTGGCTGCCATGGGTATGGAAAGGATAGACTTCATATGGTATATGAAACGTATATCACTCCTGGCTCTGCTGGGATATGTAGCAGGTGCTGGTGTTTATTACCTCCAGTCTCTGTTGATACACCACTAGAACTCCTTTAGAGTCTGTTAATAAAAGCATTAAATCTTTAATAACGGGGTATACTACAACAGGGTATATCCCGTTATTTCTTATATATTTGACGCAAATCTATTACATATGAAAAGCTTGATCTTTCTTCAGGTTACCAATCTGGATACCAGTAATATACAGGGGACTTCCACGGAATCCTTTATTGATATTGCCATCAAGGGTGGCTGGGTAATGCTCCCCATCGTATTATTAAGTCTGATTGCTGTATACATCTTTTTTGAAAGGTGGTTTGCCATTAAAAAGGCGGCAAAGGTGGATCATAATTTTATGAATCGCATCAAAGATTACATCATGGACGGTAAAGTGGACTCGGCACAGGCTCTCTGTCAATCAACGGAAAACCCGCTGGCCCGAATGATCGAAAAAGGGGTCAGCCGGATCGGCCGTCCCCTGAATGATGTGAATGCTGCCATTGAGAACGTGGGTCGGCTTGAGATTTACAAACTGGAGAAAGGACTTCCCACCCTGGCCACTGTGGCTGGAGGAGCTCCAATGATTGGTTTCCTGGGAACAGTAATCGGTATGGTCCAGGCTTTTCACCAGATGTCAACTGCAGGTAACAATATAAACGTGGGACAGCTCTCGGGAGGGATCTACACTGCACTCATCACCACCGTGGCAGGTCTGATCGTAGGGATCATTGCATTTTTTGCATACAACACCCTTGTGGCACGTGTTGATAAGGTGATCAATAACATGGAAGCAGGCACTTCTGAATTCATCGACCTGCTGAACGAACCAGCTAAATAGATACCATGGCACTTAAACCCAAAAACAGGGTACTTGATAATTTTGCCA